>CP065012.1:1500000-1800000 GCA_016699815.1 Chitinophagaceae bacterium
GTAATCGTTGGGTTTATGGCTAAGGGTGTGCCTGCTTGCCAATGGAAATTTGGATAAAACGAGAATGCCAAAATGGTGCTTGCTGTCAAAATCAATTTTTCGGTTATAGCTGTAATGATAATACCCCATGTTGAGCCGGTTCATAATATCAGGCAAATAATTTATGGCGCCGGAAATACTATCACTTGCAACGGCCTCCTGCATACAAAGCACATCGGGATTGTATTGCCTGATAAGTTGCAGCATTTGCTCTTTTTTTCCGGGATTGGTTTTGTTTTCTAAAATAGCAAAATGTTCAATGTTCCAGCTCATTATCCTTATATTAGCCGGATGTTTTTTTAAAACAAAATTTGGCGCCTGCCTTAGTTGCACCAGGTGTTGCATGGGCTTCCAGGCTATGGCAATGGCAATAATACCAATAAGGGCATATTTGATTTTTGCAAACAACCAAAACAAAATAAAGAACAATAATACCAGTAATAAATAAAAAGCGCTTAAGTTGAAAACGCCCAAAAACCAAAATTGCGGTGCGTTAAAAAATACGGTATAACAACCCAGTAAAAAAAATATGGCCACAACCAGGTTTAGTAAAACTAAACTTCGTTTGGTATATTTTCTAAACCATTTAAAAGCCATAATATAAAGGTAGGTTGAAATATTTACAGGTTAATATTTGTACCTTTTATAACAGGCGGCAAAATTGCAGCTACTTTTTTATACAGGTAAAAATGCCGCAGCCATAGGTACAACCCAGGTTTGAAAGGATATTTTTTTCTGTGAGTTCCACATTTTCAAAAAAATCACCCTCATCGTTTACATAAGAAAAGGCTTTTATGCTAAAGTTTTCTGAAAGTACATCCAATAAATATTTTATGGAAAAAACTCGGTGTGCGTTAAACTCAATACGCTGCGGGCCAATAGGTACAGAAAAATAAAATGTGCCGCCTGTTTTTACAATTTTAGCTATATTTTGCAGGGCTTTTAAATAACCAAAATAATCAATCGGGTCGCCATAGCGCCCAAGGCCAAAATGTTCAATGGCATGTAAAGAAGAAATAGAATCACAATAATTAACCATTCCGGCAGGTAGCTCCATTAAATTGGCACAGGTAATGGAAATATTTTTCACCAGGCTTTTTATGGGCCGGATATCAACCAATTCAATATTTCTATACGCCGCTACATGAGCTATAAATCCATCGGTTCTTGAGCCAATATCTAAATGTTTTTGTGGGTTGGCTTCAAATATCAGGCGGGCAATGTATAAATCCTGGTGAAAATAATGGCCCTTCATTATTCCTCCTTCATCAAATTTTTCTGATAAAATTGGGAACTTCCGGCCAAATTCAAATGTAGTATCGGCGCCTTTTTGTTTTTTTAATTCCTTAAGGTCTTTATAATACCAGCCAGGGTTTTTAAGGGAGTTTAAAATATTTCTAAAAATAATTTTCATTTTTTGCTTCCCGGAATTTTATCCAGGAAAAATATTAATGAAAATACAAATAAATTAATTACAACAGCCGGGGCCACAACCGCAATTTTTTGGCTTTTCTGCATATACGGTTATACTAAATATTCCTGTTTTACCAGCTTGATAGCTTTGCAGCTCTTCACCGCTAAGGTAGTTTTCTAAAATATCAGCAGGAATATTGATGGCTTTTTCTTTTTGGATGCTTATGTTGAAAAACCCATTTTTTCGGATAAGTTCCAGGTATTCCCCTTTTTGAATTGCGCCGGCAATGCAACCGGCATACATTTCGGCATTGCTGCGTATTGAGGCTGGGAGCTTACCTACTAAAACTACATCGGAAATGCTAAAATGGCCGCCTTGCTTTAACACCCGAAAAATTTCCTTAAACACTTTGTCTTTATCTGGCACCAGGTTTAATACACAATTACTCACAATTACATCTGCAACATCATCCGATACCGGTATGTTTTCAATATCTCCCTGCCGGAATTCAACATTGGCATAGCCTAGTTTTTGGGCATTTTCCCTTGCCTTTTCAATCATCGCTGCTGTAAAATCTATACCTATTATCCTTCCATCTTTGCCAGCTTCTTTGCGGGCAATAAAGCAATCGTTCCCGGCGCCGCTTCCTAAATCTATTACGGTATTAGCTTTTTTAATTTTTGCAAACAGGGTGGGTAAGCCACATCCTAAACCCAAATCAGCATCGGGGTTATAGCCATCCAGACCGCTGTAATCATCGTTCATAATATTATACACTTCGGTGGAGCAATTGCCGGAACCACAGCAGGATGCCTGGTTGGTTTCTTTGTTTTGCAAAGCAATTTCACTGTATTTCTGCTTTACCAATTTTTTAATTTTTTCAGGATTTTCCATGGAATAAACTTTTTTTAAATTAACAACAATTGGTATGCTTTTTTGTGAGCTTTTTTGAAATTTTGCTAAAATAACCAAGCAGCCCGTCAATGGCTTTTTCATTAACGCAGTAGCAAATTGCATTGCCTTCGATATTGCCTTGAATCAACCCTGCATTTTTGAGTTCTCTTAAGTGTTGGGAAACGGTGGGTTGTGCCAGGGGCAATTCGTTTACAATATCCCCGCAAATACAGGCATTTGATTTTATTAAAAATTCCAGAATGGCAACCCTTGCCGGGTGGCCCAATGCTTTGGCCAATATTGCAATATTATTTTGCCGTTCTGTAAAATGCTCTGTTTTGGTTGCGCCCATTTATTAAATTTAATATTGCAATATTACGATAAATAATTAAAACCCAAAAAAAATTCACTGGCGGTATTAAAGTACCGGTAAAAATATTTCAGCAATCATACACCTTGCGCTGCCGCCGCCAATTGTTTCTATGGTAGGTATTGCCAGCGGAACCAGTTCCACACTCTGGGCCAATTGCTGCTTTTGGCTTGTTGCAAGGCATTTAAAGGCGCTTTGAGACAGGGCTAAAATGTTTTTCTTTGTACCGCCTTTTAGTTCCAGCATATTGCCGGCAAAATTTTCCATTTGGTGAAAGCTTATATCAATTACCCGGTGGCCCGAGGCGGTAAGATTATTAAAAACCATTTCTTTCTCTTTTTCATCATTAATTGCAGCCAGGCATATTACAGCAAAGTTTTCACCAATACACATCATTACATTACTATGATAAATCTCTTTGCCACTTTTGTCAAATGAATAAAAACAAATGCCTTTGTAACTCAATTGATCACATAATTTTAAAAAAAGGCCTTTGTCGGTACGTGGGGACAAACTTGCGTAGGCAATTTTATTTTTATGGTCAAATACAATACTACCAGTACCTTCCAAATACTTGTTTTGTTTTTCGTATCCTGAAAAATCTATAAGTTTTGTGATGTTAAAATTTTTCTTTATTGCTTCAATAATATCCTGGCGGCGTTCCTTGCGCCTGTTGTGGGCGTGCATTGGGTAAATAATTACCGTTCCATCTGCATGAAAACTTATCCAGTTATTAGGGAAAACAGCGTCTGGCTTTTCCGGAAAATTGGTATCCTCAAACACAAAAACATTTATGCCATTTGTTTTTAAAACCGAGGCAAAAGCATCAAACTCTGCTAATACCAATTTTTTCAATTCACTTTCGTTACCGTTTACTTTCTTTTGAAAGCTGTTAGAAATTGCTGTTTCGTTATTAAAGCCAAAGTTTGATGGCCTAATGAGTAAGATGTTATTGGTTGCCTGCATAAATGCAATAGTGATGTTTTGTGTTTTTTTTTATTAAAGCAGCCTTCGCAAATATAAAAAAAACAACGAAAAATGCAGTTGGTAACCGTTTTACTTAATGCATTATACATCTTGTTGGGAGAAACTACAGCAGGAACAATATTTTTACCCAGTTTAATACTTTTTAAATAGGTAAAGATGGCGTGCGCTTCATCGTTGGATAAATTTTCAAAATTAATCCAGGGCATTGGAGGAAGTAATGTGCGGTTGCTATCGAGTCCTTTTAGTTTTCTTTTTGTGAGCGCTTTTTTTATTTGTTCTTCTGTACAGCCGCCAATATCCGTTTCATCTGCCGTTACAGCCTAGAAGGATTACAAGGCATTGGCCCTTTTATTATTTCTTCGGAAGCAGACTGTTCTGCCATTGGCTTTTCTTCTTTTGATTTACCTGCATTTGAACAGGACGTAATGAATAGCATTAAGCTAATAATTGCTATACCAAAAGGTTTCAATACTATTCTTTTTATGCTATTGAAAGTATTTTAATGACAAATTTTTTTTTATTTTCTGCTTTTCCAGTTTGCAGGATTGTAATAAAAAAAGGTTCCGGATGTACGAATATATTCTACTATTCTACTTTGTTTTCTGCAAAATTGCTATCAAATATTTTTATATTCTATTTCCCGGCGCTGGTTAAGTGAAGGTGATTTTAAACTGCAGATATGCAACCGGGTCTGGCTATTTTGATTAAAGTATTGAAAAGCCTTAATTTAATGTTTTACAAAAGTGGCGCTTTTAGCTGCAGGGTTACTTTACTATTACTGTATTAAACTCTTTAATTATTCCTTGTATCCACTTGTGCTACTTATTTATTTTATACTTTTCCCTGTAAGATTGGGCAATTACGGCTGCATCATAGGCCGCTGCTTCATTTGCTGTTTTTTCATGCAGCATTTTTATGGTCATATTGCTGGCGGGATGAGAGGAAATGGGGCCGTAAGTTCCGCTTGGCGTATATCCTTGGTTCCCAGTTCTTGATTCCACAATAGAGAAAAATTTATAACCCTTTTCAAGGGTAAGGTCTGCAGAACGAAGCATACAAAAATCAACTGATTTGTCTGGCCTGGTATTTCCATTTCCCTGAAATTTTACGGCATACATATCATTGCCCATCTGAGTTTCGGAATAACCTCCCATAAAACCCTTGGGGCCATACGAAGTAGATTTCGAAAACATGTAAAAAAAACCAACAATAATTAATAAAATAATAAAAAACCCCATTTGTATTAATTTTTAATATTTGGATAAAGTTTATTTTTAAAAATATTTGCTGTTACGAGTAGCTTTATATAAACAAAGTTTTTAAAAAAATTAATGGGTGAAAATAAAATTACAATTAAATTGCTTGTGAAAAAATAAAACAAAATTGGTTTTTCACCTTCCAAAATCATCCTGGAGCCTTACAATATCGTCTTCATCGCTAGGGTTTTCTTTATCGGTATGGCGCCAAATTTCGGCTATAACTCCCCAATTATTTAAGCCAATGAGGCGATGGCGTTCACCCTGTTTTAGTTCTACAATATCCCCAATATTTAAAAAACGGATATCTTTTTCATTGTCATTATCGCTGGTTACAACGCCGGCTTCACCCTCAATAAGTTTCCAAATCTCTGCCCTACGATAATGGTATTGCCAGCTGAGTCTTTTTTTTGGAGCAACCAATAATATTTTGGGACTAAGCTTACCGGAGATCATCAAATCTTGTTTTTTTAAATGGGGAAAAAATAAAGAAATAAACTTTTCGGCATCATTTTCTTCAATTACAAAAAATCCGCCCCAAGGCCTGTTTTCATCTTTTTTATCCCATTTTAAGCCATTTTTCACTAAAAAATCCTCAATTTTTGTAAATTTTGATATTTTTTCCATTTTTTCTTATTAAGTTTTAGCAATCAATTATATATAAAATAAAATCATTATCTTCCCATATAAATCATTAGTATTTGAACATCGCTTGGATTTACTCCGGAAATTCGGCTTGCCTGCCCCAGAGTTTGAGGTTGTATTTTTTTAAATTTTTGTTTAGCTTCGGTACTTAAAGATACCAGCTTTTCATAGTCGAAGTTGGAAGGAATTTGCAGGTTTTCGAGCATGCTCATTTTGTTTACCAGTTCTTGTTCTTTTTGCAAATAAGTATCATACTTGGTTTGAATTTCTGTCTGCTCCAGGCTTTCCCTGTCGAAATTTTTAAACATTTCTGAAAGAGAAGGTATGAACTGCAGCATTTCCAAAATTGAAACAGAAGGCCTTAATAACAATTGCGCTAATTTTTGCTTTACAACCATTTTTGAAGAGCCAATTTGAAGAAGATAGGTTTCTGCTTCAGTTGGTTCAATCGTTGTTGAATTAAATAAATTTAATATATTTTTAATATTTGATTCTTTTTCTATAACTTTATCTACTCTTTTTTGGCTGGCAAGCCCAAGTTTATACCCTATTTTTGTTAGCCTCAGGTCGGCATTATCCTGCCTTAAAAGAGTACGATATTCTGCCCTGCTGGTAAACATGCGGTAGGGTTCATCGGTACCTTTATTTATGAGGTCATCTATTAAAACACCAATATAGGCTTCGCTTCTTTTTAAAACCAGTGGTTCTGCATTGTGGGTAGCATTATAAGCATTAATTCCGGCCATAAGTCCCTGGCAGGCAGCTTCTTCATAACCTGTTGTACCATTTATTTGCCCGGCAAAAAACAGGTTTTTGATTAATTTTGTTTCGAGGCTTGCTTTAAGTTGTGTAGGCGGAAAGTAATCGTATTCTATAGCATAACCTGGTCTGAACATTTTACAATTTTCAAATCCGGGAACAAGCATTAGCGCTTTAAGCTGTACCTGTTCCGGCAAAGAAGTAGAAAAGCCATTTACATAAATTTCTACCGTATTCCAGCCTTCGGGTTCTACAAAAAGCTGGTGCCTTTCTCTTTCAGCAAAGCGGTTTATTTTATCTTCGATACTGGGGCAATACCTCGGTCCCGATCCTTTAATACGGCCCTGGAACATGGGGCTGCTGTTAAATCCGGTTTTTAAAATTTCATGTACCTGTGTATTCGTGTAAGTTACCCAACAACTTTTTTGGCTTTTAGGTAATAGTTTATTTTCTTCCAAAAAACTAAAACCTGATATAAACTCGTCGCCTTTTTGTTCCTCCATTTTAGAGTAATCAAGGCTTCGTCCGTCAATTCTAGGTGGAGTGCCCGTTTTTAGCCTTGCGCTTTCAAAACCCAGATCTACCAATTGCTCGGTAATTCCGGTTGCCGCCTTCTCTGCTACCCTTCCACCACCAAACTGTTTTTCTCCGATATGGATAACCCCATTTAAAAAAGTACCATTGGTAAGTACTACTGCCTTGCCCTTAATTTCGTGACCCAAGCCGGTTTTTACACCGTTTATGTAACCATCTTTTACCAATAGCCCGCTTACCATATCCTGGTAAAAATCAAGGTTTGGTGTATTTTCCAGCATTTCCCTCCATGTAGTAGAAAAAAGCATCCTGTCGCTTTGTACCCTTGGGCTCCACATGGCCGGGCCTTTGCTGCGGTTGAGCATTCGAAACTGAATCATACTCCTATCGCTTACAATACCGCTATATCCGCCCATTGCGTCAACCTCTCGTAATATTTGTCCTTTTGCAATACCACCCATGGCAGGGTTGCAACTCATTTGTGCAATGGTTTGCATATTCATTGTTATGAGCAGCACTTTGCTGCCCATATTTGCAGCAGCAGCAGCAGCTTCGCAGCCGGCATGGCCGGCACCAACAACAATAATATCATACTCTGGAAACATGGGGCGCAAAGGTATTTTTTTCTAACAGGTTTTTATGACTTTATTGCTAAATATTTATTGCTGCCTGCTATTGATTGAAAGGAAATGTTCTTCGTGGAACATCTAATGAAATAAAAAAAGGTTCCCTGTGGAACATCTAGGGTTTTAGGAGAAATATTTATCGATATAGAAATCTTCTTTGGCCCTAATTTGTTTTTGAAACCCTGGTGTTTTGTCCTTGTAACCGCAAAAATGGAGAATACCATGAAATATTACCCTGTGTAACTCCTGCTTAAATGAAACTTTTAAATCTTTTGCATTCTCACAAACCCTATCTACGCTGATATAAATTTCCCCCTGTACCGGCATTTTGTTTTCGGCAAGGTTAAAACTTATTACATCGGTAAAATAATGATGATTTAGAAAAGCCTGGTTTATACCAAGCAGATACGCATCATCACAAAAAATTACATTTAATAAGGCAAAGGCCGTTTTTTCTGTTTTAAAAATAGATTGTATAAATCCCTTTAATTTGTTACGCTCTTCTAACTTTGCCTGCTTTTGAAAATGAAAATATATATTCACGCTAAATTCTTCTTAATTCGAAATTACACAAATAAAGAATGGGGTAGTTTTGCACACAAATATGAAAGAAAAAAAGCTCTCTCAAATAAAGGTTGGTAAACAAGTGATTATTAAATCTTTTGAAAAAGACGAAATCTATTTAAAACTTATGGAAATGGGATGTGTACCCGGGGAACTGGTAACAGTTGATCAAATTGCACCTTTAAAAGATCCTATTTCTATAACCGTTGCTGGCTACAGGCTTAGTTTAAGATTAGATGAAGCAGATCAGATACTAGTAGAAGAAATATAATATATATTATTTTATAAATGAATATATAAAATGAATATTGGCCTTTTCTTTGGTTCTTTTAATCCCATTCATAATGGTCATTTAATTATTGCAAAATACGTTTTACAAAATAGCCAGCTAAATAAACTCTGGTTTGTAGTATCGCCGCAAAACCCATTTAAAAGCCCGCAAAGCCTGCTTAATGAAAACCATCGCCTGCACCTCGTAAACTCGGCTATTGAGGGAGAAACCGACTTAAAAGCCTGTAATATCGAATTTAAACTCCCTAAACCATCATACACTATCAACAGCCTTACCTATTTAGCCCAGCAATATCCGGATTATAAATTTACGCTTATTGTGGGTAGTGATTCGTTTCAAAATATTAATAAATGGAAAAATTATGAAACGCTTGTTTCCCGGTATCCCATCATCATATACAAGCGTCCGGGCTTTGAAGTTACCCAGGATTTTGGTGCAAATCTAACCATACTCGAAGCACCGCTCCTTGAAATATCCTCTACTTATATCCGCAGCTTAGTAAAAAAAAGTTTATCCATCCGTTATCTTGTTCCGGATGCAGTAAAAGAAGAAATTGAACGCAATAATTATTATCGTTCGGCTTTAGAAAACAAAGCCTAAAGCCAAACAGGTAATTACTATAACGGGCGCCGGAATTTTGGTAAATTTCAATAATAAAAAGGTTACCAATATTACCGCATAACCAATCAAACTAAAGGCATTTAAAGAATCAAGGTGTAATGTTCTAAACAGGTACAAAGATGCGGCCCACATTACGCCGGTTATTACTGCATAAATCCCTTCCAGCGACCGGTACACCACTACATATTTTTTTAAATACTGCCATACAGGGTAAAAAAACAAAACCAATAAAGCGCTGGGCAGAAAAATGGCAATTATTCCAATAATACAGCCTAATACCTGCATGGTTTTTCCCTGGCTTTTTAGCGATAAACCACCAGTGTAACTTGCCACAGAAAAAACAGGCCCCGGAATAGCCCTTACTAATCCAAATCCGGTAAGTATTTCATTTTTATCCAGTTTTATGGCGTTGGGATTTTTCTTTGAAATTTTAGGGGCTACGGGCCTTTCCACATATTGGTCCAGCATCATAGCTAATAATACATCACCGCCACCAAAAACAATACTGCCAAAGCGGTAATAATTTTCGAATAAATTATAAGCTTTACGGTGTTCCCAATTTTGTTTACGGGCCGTTTCACTAACAATACCTGCAACCAGAAAAATAAATACAAAAAGCCAAATATTTCGCCATCGTATTTTTTTATGATCTCTTTTTCCTGTTTCAGGAATTCGTTTGCTGCTTAGGTTTGTTGCAATACAACCGGAAACTATTAGCAAAGGAAAAATCCAGGGTGTGCGAAAAAACAGAAAAGTTGCCAGCATACTTACCAGCATTATAATTTGTGTAATAAGGCTACGCACCGAAACCGTAAACATTTTAACTGCGGCAAATACTAAAAAACCTATAGCCATTACACCCAGAAACTTTAAAGGGCTTTCTGAAATTGATGTTTTTACTTTATCGGAAACCACAAATGAAAAAAGACCCATTAAAAAAGAAGCAGGTAAAATCCAAATGAATAGCGTAATAATTGCAAGCGGTAAACCTCCCCGCTTAAAACCAATTAAAGTGATAGTTTGTGTGCTACTGGCTCCGGGTAAAAGCTGGCAAAAAGAGAAACACTCCATCAGTTCCTCTTCTGAAATATATTTCCTTTTACTCACAAAATTTTTTAGCATCATGCCCAGGTGGCCCTGCGGACCTCCAAAAGCCGTAACGCTGTATAACAAAACTGCTTTTAAAAAAGGTATATGACGAAATAATTTCAATAGAGAAAATGTATTGTTGTAAAATACAAAAACCTTTGCAATACAAGTAATTTTATAAGCCGTAGCGGGCGCTTATTTCAAGCATCCTGTCAATAGGTTTTTTTGCAGCCTGCCTTAATTTTTCATCCATAAGTATTTCTGGCTTTTCATATTTAATGCAGAGGTACAATTTTTCCAGTGTATTTAATTTCATGTATGGGCAGTCGTTACATGCGCAGGTATTTTCCGGAGGTGCAGGTATAAATGTTTTACCAGGGCATTTTTTTTGCATTTGGTAAATTATGCCGGCTTCGGTTGCAACAATAAAAATTTTATCGTTGCTGTTTTGTACGTATTTCAATAATCCGGAAGTGCTGCCAATATAATCAGCCATTTGTAATACTGGCTCTTCACATTCAGGGTGGGCAATAACTTTTGCCTGTGGATGGTGCAATTTAAGTTTAGTTATTTTTTCCATACTAAATATTTCGTGCACCAGGCAGGCGCCATTCCATAAAACCATATTGCGCCCGGTTTTTTTGTTGATGTAGGCTCCCAGGTTTTTATCTGGTGCAAAAATAATTTTTTGATTTGCAGGAAGGCTTTCAATTATTTTTTGGGCATTACTGCTGGTACAAATAATATCACTTAAGGCCTTCATACCAGCACTGCAATTAATATAAGTAATTACTATATGATCAGGGTATTTATCCCTAAAGGCTTTAAACAATGCAGGCGGTGCAGAATCACTTAAGGAACACCCGGCTTTAAGATCGGGTAAAACAACTTTTTTTGAAGGATTAAGGATTTTTGCCGTTTCTGCCATAAAATGAACACCGGCAAAAACAATCATATCAGCCGTTGTACTTTGGGCTTTTTGTGCAAGCCCAAGGCTGTCACCAATAAAATCTGCTACATCCTGTATATCGGGCTCCTGGTAATAATGGGCCAATATAATTGCATTTTTTTCTTTTTTTAGTTTTTCAATTTCTAAAAAAAGATCAAGCGCAGGATCAACCTCAATATCAAGAAAACCTTTTTTTTCCAAAAGGGTTTCTGCAATGTTAATATCCATTGTAATAACTATTAATAATTAATATTTAAATAAAGATCTATTATTATTAGGGCTGTGGATTTGTTGAAAAAATTATAATCCATTAATTGTAAAATTAAAACTTAATAATTATCCACTACTATTTTACCAATAATACACATATAAAAATAAAAGCATAAAATATTGTAATTGTGTTTTACAGGTAAACCAACCAAAAGCTATCAACAGTAGTTAATAAGTAGGACTGTTGAAAGAAATTTTAATAAATACAGTTTTTTGATGTGGATGAAAAATGTATAAAACCTAAGATGCCCACAGTAATTTTGGCCTTTGAGTTGGGCAAGGCAACTTATAATCAAATTCCAAACAAAAAATTTTTGAAAAAGATGTGGTTATACACATAAAAAGGCAGATTTTAACAGAGCAGGGTGGAAAAACAAAAGATACTAAAAACAACAATAAGTTTTTTTTACCGGCACTTGTGAGTAGAACATTACCCATACAGTATTATAAGGGTTATCCACAGTTAAAAATTAAAATGTGTGTAAGCTTTTTTGCACTATTTTTGCCGTCCAAAAAACTAATAGAACAGTAAAATGCAGATTATTCAAGGAATCAGGGACAAAGGTGCGGCAATTGTAATTATCGTTATCGCATTAAGTTTAATAGGATTTATATTAATGGATGCCCAGCAGGGAGGCAGCCGTTTGTTTGCCGGCATGAGTAACAATGTTGGAAGTGTTGATGGAGAAAAAATTTCTGTAGGAGAATTTACCAGCCAGGTATCACAAATTGAAGACCAGCAGGAACAGCGTAATGGCCAGCGGCCAAGTGGTGCACAAATTTACCAGGTGAGAGACCAGGCCTGGAATTTGCTGGTTGCTGAAAAGATTTTTTATAGAGAAGCCGAAAAACTGGGTATTAAATTTACAGGTAAAGAATTAAGCGCTTTGTTGCTTAGCAACGATCCTTCAAATCCTTTTTTACAACAAGGCTTAGCAGACCAGGCCACTGGTAAACTGGATTTAGCAAAAGCACAGGAAGCCCTGGCCAATATTAAAAAATTTACTGGCGAAAGAAGAAATGCTGTAAACGCACAATTAATAAACCCGGCAAAATTGAATAATATTGTATCAAAATACAGCAGCCTTCTTTCAGCAAGCGCTTATTATCCCGGATGGATGCAGGCTAAAGACTCTGCTGAAACCAATAATTTTGCAAGCATTAACTATGTGGCGGTTCCATACTCCGAAGTATCTGACAGCACGGTAAAAATATCTGATGCCGATATATTGGCTTATGTAGCCAAAAATAAAGAAATGTTTAAGCAGGAAGCAGGCCGAAAATTATCTTATATCTCTTTTAGCCAACTACCCAGTAGAGAAGATACGGCAAGAACCCTTAAAATGGTTGATGATTTAAAACCATTATTCCAGGCAGATTCAAATGCCAAGGCTTTTATTGCAAGGAATATTTCTGCCATTCCCTTTCTGGATGAATACCTGCCTAAATCAAAAGCACAAAGCAAGGAAATAGATACTATTTTAAAATATCCCGCCGGAACGGTATACGGCCCTTATTTAGATGGAAAAAATTATGTAACAGCAAAAGTTTTGGGAAGTAAAGAACTGCCCGATAGTGTAAGGGCAAGGCATATTTTAATTTCTTTGCAGGGAAAAGACGGCAAAACGCCTATTGAAGACAGTACTGCAAAAAAACTTGCCGATAGCCTACTGGCACAAATAAAAGCTGGAGCTGATTTTTCAATGCTGGCTATACAGTATTCTGCTGATCCGGGAAGCGCAGTAAAAGGCGGTGACCTTGGATTTTTTGGTTATGGACTGATGGTACCCGAGTTTAATGAATTTACATTTACAAAACCAGTGGGCAGCAAAGATGTAGTAAAAACACAATTTGGTTACCATATAATAGAAGTTACGGGCCAAAAGGATTTTAAACCAGCTTATAAAGTGGCATATCTTGCAAAAGAAATTACTGCAAGCGATATAACAATTAATAACGCAAGCCTTGCAGCAACAAAAGCCTCTGCAGAAAAAGATGCCAAATCTTTAAAAGAGTATGCAGCCAAAAATGGTTTGCAACTCATACAAAACCCGGTAATAGTTAAAGAAAATGATTATAGCGCCGGATCCCTGCAAGATGCCCGTTCATTAATTAAATGGGTTTTTGAAAATAAAGTAGGTACCGTAAGCGAACCCTTTGGGATAGGCGATGCATTTGTAGTGGCAACCGTAGATGAAATTATTAAAGAAGGTACACAAGACGCAGCAATAGCAAGAAGCGGGGCAGAAGCCATTGTACGCAACCAAAAGAAAGCGGCAATTATTAAAACTAAATTAGGCGCAACTCCTACCCTGGAATCTACGGCTGCAGCCTACGGCAAACAAATACAAACCGCAGGTGCAGACTCATCTATTTCCATGGCAACCCAAATGATAAATGGCGTGGGCATTGAGCCCAAGTTAATTGGCGCTTCTTTTAACAAAGATTTTATGGCAAAACCAACACCGCCAATTGAAGGAACTTCTGCTGTATATGTAATGAAAGTAAACCAGGTTCAATCAAAAGCTGCTGCAATACCGGCCACTCAGGCAAGCAGCAAGCTGGCTTTATTGAGGCAGCAAATTGGCAACTGGTACGAAAGCCTGAGAAAACAGGTTACCATTAAAGACGAACGCAGCAAGATTTTTTAATTTTTCTTAAAACGAAACTATAAAAGCCGGCACGTTAAAAACATGCCGGTTTTTTATTTTAAATTTGCACTATGGCAGAAGTGTTTGTAAATAAAGTAGCTGAAAGCGGGATTATAACCATAAACCTTGAAGATTTTTTACCCGGAGAAGATATTATTGCTTTTGACATGAAAGAATACTTGTTTATGGGTTTAATACTCAAAGAAAAAGAATTTAGGGAAGCCATAAAACAATTAGACATTTCTCCATATCAAAATAGAATAGTTACCCTTACTTGTACAACGGATGCTATTGTTCCCGTATGGGCTTATATGCTCGTAGCAAGTATTTTAAAACCGGTTGTAAAAGAAGTATTATTTGGCCAGATTAAGGATGCGGAGCTTAAGATTTTGCTGGCCAATATAAAGGCAATAGATGAATGCCAATATACCGATCAACGAATTGTAATTAAAGGTTGTGGTGAAAAGGCGATTCCTGAAGCTGCTTATGTAGAAATAACGCAAAAACTGAGGCCAATAGCCAAAAGCATTATGTATGGTGAGCCTTGCAGTACGGTGCCGGTTTTTAAAAAGCCAATGGCAAAAAGGTAAAACTACCCTTTAGTACCAGCCCCGTTTTCTAAAAATTACCATCATAATAATGGGTATAACCAGCATTACAGATACGGCAAGAAAAAAGCCGTAGGAAGTATGCAGCCAGGGTATTTCATCGAAGTTCATGCCAAAAATACCGCCAATAACTGTAGCGGGTGCAAGCAGGCAGGTTACAATTGCCATTACCTTCATTACTTCGTTGAGTTTTAAATTTACATTACTTAAATAAAGGTCTTGTAAGTTCATCATCATATCCCGGTAATTTTCGGCAAGGTCTGTGGCCTGAATAATATGATCGTAGACATCTTTAAAATATTTCTCGGTTCGCTCCTGTATCAATTCGCTTTCGCTGCGTAAAATTCCACTAACCATTTCCCTTACCGGTGCAATATTCCTTTTTAATAAAATCAATTCCTTTCGATGGTGGTTAATACGGGCCAGGCTGCGGTTATCTGCCCTTCTAATAATATCTTCTTCTAAAAGTTCAATTCTTTCGCCCATTTTTTCCATTACCAAAAAGTAATGATCTACAATTAAATCAACAAGGCTGTAAAACAAAAAATCGGAGCCGCTGTTACGTACTTTGCTTACCGCAATTTTTAGTTTTTCCCTTACGGGATTAAATACATCCCTATGTGCATCTTCCTGGAAACTAATTACAAAATTCTTTCCCAAAATAATACTTACCTGCTCCGATTCTACCGACTTAAGCTCCTCGTTGTAATAGAGCATGTTGAGCAGGCTAAACACAAGACCATTGATTTCATCGGTTTTGGGCCGCTGACCCATACTTAAAATATCTTCAATAATCAACTGGTGGATACCGTAATGCGTACAAAGGTTTTCTACATCTTCTTTTTTAATACCATCTACATTTATCCAGGTATTGGAGGCGCTGTTTAAAAAAGGGTAACAATCTTCTACATTATTTAAGGGAAATGTTTGCAGGCCATCCGGGCTATATTCATAGGCCATTATTTTTGACCCAACGTTAATTTTCCTTTCGGGGATTACTGTAGGGTTCACGTGCAGCACTTTTTTGCTGCGCAATAAATCAAAAGGGTTAAGAATATATTCCAGGTAGTTTTTTGAAGGCATAAGCTTTTTATAAAAAAAATAAATTTAAATTTCCGGATAAGGGAAGCAAACGGGTTTAAAGATATTTCATTTAGCTAAAAGCAAATAATTAAAATGCGGCACTCTTTGGATAACGGGGAAAAGGAATTACATCCCTAATATTGGTCATACCGGTTACAAACTGTACCATGCGCTCAAAGCCAAGCCCAAAGCCTGCATGAGGGCAGGTGCCGAACCTTCTTGTATCTAAAAACCAATCCATTTCCTGCACCGGAATATGCATTTCTTCCATACGCTTCAGCAATAAATCTAAGCGTTCTTCCCTTTGGGAGCCGCCCACTATTTCACCAATTCCTGGGGCAAGTATATCCATTGCCGCAACGGTTTTACCATCATCGTTCTGGCGCATGTAAAAGGCTTTTATCTCTTTGGGGTAGTTGGTTAAAATAACTGGTTTTTTAAAATGCTTTTCTACCAGGTAGCGTTCGTGTTCGCTTTGTAAATCAATACCCCAATTATTTACAGGGTATTGAAATTTCTTTTTCTTATTGTGGTTGCTTTCTTTTAAAATGTCAATGGCTTCGGTGTAAGTAAGGCGTTCAAAATTGTTGTTTACTACAAATTCCAGTTTTTCCAACAGGCCCATTTCACTTCTTTCCTGCTGTGGTTTTTGTTTTTCTTCTTCGGCAAGGCGCTGTGCTAAAAACTCAAGGTCGTCTTTATTCTGTTCCATAGCATAGCGAATGATGTATTTAATAAAATCCTCGGCAAGGTTCATATTGTCCTCCAGGTCGTTAAAAGCTACTTCGGGCTCTATCATCCAAAACTCGGCAAGGTGCCTTGTGGTATTGCTGTTTTCGGCCCTAAAAGTTGGGCCAAATGTATAAATATCGCTAAAAGCCATTGCAGCAAGTTCGCCTTCTAACTGGCCACTAACGGTAAGGTTGGTGCTGCGGCCAAAAAAATCTTCTTTAAAATTAATACTTCCATCATCGTTTCTTGGAGCAGAACCATCAAGAGGCAGCGTAGTTACCTGGAACATTTCACCTGCACCTTCCGCATCGCTTCCGGTAATAATGGGTGAGTGCAAATAAACAAAACCCCTTTCGTTAAAAAATTTATGGATGGCAAATGCCAGGCTATTTCTTACCCTGAATACAGCACCAAAAGTATTGGTGCGAAACCGCAAATGGGCAATTTCCCTTAAAAATTCAAGGCTGTGTTTTTTGGGTTGCAGGGGAAATTTTTCCGCATCGCTGTCGCCAAGTATTTCAATGGTTTCTGCCATCATTTCTACTTTTTGACCTTTTCCTAATGAGGCCACTATATTACCGGTTGCTTTAATGCAAGCCCCTGTTGTTATTCTTTTGAGTAGGGCATCATCAAAATTACCCAGCGTAGCCACTACCTGTAAATTGTTATTGGTACTGCCATCGTTTAGGGCAATAAACTGGTTGTTGCGAAAACTCCTTACCCAGCCCATAACTGTTGCCTGATAACTTGCGTTTTCATTTTGCAACAAGGCTTTTATTTTTATTCTTGTATTGAACATAATTAATATTTGGGCTGCAAATATAACAATCAATAGCAATAGAACTATAGGTGAGGCCTGCCGCAGCGCAGGTATTGGCAGCTAAATAAGAGAAATAGATTAACTTTGCCCTATGAAAAAAGCATGGGTGTTTTCAATTTTGTTTTCACTGGCTGTATGCTTTGGCGCCAATGTAAATGCACAGTGTGCCATGTGTACCAAAACCGCTCAGCAGCTTGGCGAAAAACCGGCACAGGGCATGAATGCCGGCATACTTTATTTAATGGCTGTACCTTATTGTATTGTTGGGTTTATTGGCTACCGCTGGTGGAAGGCACATCAAAATAATGCCATTTGAATTATCAATAATTTTTTATAAAATTAAATAAGTTAAAACCAGGCTTATTATACTGCTCTTTTATTTTCTCTTTCAATATAGTTTTGTCAACATCCTGCATCCTCTTTTTTTCAATTAAGTGGTAAGCTTTTTGGGTAAGCAAAAAATATTTCCTTTCATTATTTTTTTCTGCTTTTAGCAATGTTTCAATAGCTTTAAATAGATCAGCAATACCTGTATGGGTAATTGCAACCGTTTTTACAACCGGTATGAGGTGCTTTTTTGTGGCAAACGCCGGAGCCAGCATAAGGAGAAGATTTTTTACAAACATACCTGCATCTGGCCGGTCAGATTTATTTACAACAAACAAATCTGCAATTTCCATTAATCCTGCCTTCATGGTTTGTATTTCATCGCCAGCTTCGGGCACCAATACTACAAGGGTAATATCGGCCAGCCCTGCAATTTCCACCTCACTTTGCCCTACGCCGATGGTTTCAATAATTATGTAATCAAAAAAAGAAGACTTTAATAATTCGGTAATTTCAATAATTGCCGGATGCAGGCCACCCAACGAACCCCTTGAAGCCAGCGAACGGATAAATACATTAGGATGGTTGTACCAATCTGCCATGCGTATACGGTCGCCCAATAAGGAACCAAGGTTAAATGGAGAAGATGGATCTACACATAATACCGCAACTGCTTTTTGCTGGTCAACCATTTCTTTTAACAAGGCATTGGTAAGTGTGCTTTTGCCTGCTCCCGGCGGGCCGGTAATGCCAATTACGGGCACATTTTTTGGCTGAAGTGAACTGAGTATTTCCTCGTATCCCGGGGATTGGTTTTCAATTAAACTAATGGCACGGCTTAATTTTTTTTGATGTTGTACAACATCGTTACCATCAAAAATATTGTAGTCATACATTTGGTAAAAAATTACAGCATCAAAATTTTATTGTTCAAATTTACGCATGAAAGTAATAAGAAGGATTTTAAAACTTTATGGTATAATTGTTTTTATTTTACTGAGTAGAAATTGTGCCCTATGTGTATTTAAATGATATTTTAATAAATGTTCTCTTGCATTTGTTGCCATACGGTTACGTTCGTCATCGTTGAGGAGGTAATAATCAATTTTATCTATAAGGTTGCTTAGATTTTCTGAAACCCAGGCCACATGCTTGTTTTCTTCAAAATTATTGGGGATCAAAATTTCTGGTTTTTGGCTAATCATAAATGTTTCCATGGCAGGTGTTTCCCAATAGCGCATGGTATCCCATCCGCCGCCACGAAAATTCAATACAATTTTGCAACGGGAAATTTCCTCCAAATAAAACAAGCCTTTTCGTTTATAGGTTTTAAAGCCCTGGTTTAGGGTTGTGCCATTTTGGTCACAATCATATTTGCCCTTAAGTAATTTAATGGCTTGTTCCCTTATTAATGGTTTTTGCTGTGCCCAAAACGAAACCTGGTATTTTTTTTCTTGTACTGGTTTTTGGGAAAGGGTAAAAGGAAAGCTGAACGGAAACGGAAATACATGCGGCAAATGGCCATGAAGGGAAGGAAGGTATTCTCTTTTAAAAATTAAATCGGGGTAGCGTTTTTTGAAAACGCTTTCAAATTCTTTACCCAGGCCCAGGCGGTAAAAATCTCCGCCTATTTCTTCCCTGTCACCGCCGTCAATAAAAATTACGGGAAGCGATTGAATTTTTGGGATTAAATATTCATATTTTAGTAACGCTTCTTTTTTAGCCGATCCTATAATTACCGCATCATAGCCCTGAAAATTTTTTATAGTAAATTTTGGCAGGCTAAAACCGGTATAACCAAGGTTTTTAGGATAATTTTTTATGGGTAAATGATACTTCGGGTTCCAGGGATAATCGCAAACATTTTGATTGCCCAAAAGCTCCACCAGGCCGCAATAGGTTAAATCCTGCAGGTAATCAAATTGTGTGCTGCAAATGAACAACAACTTCATGAATGTTTATTTTTGTAACCCGTTTTTACAATAAAATTTTCCCAGGGTTATTTTTGCCGACATAAATGCATTGTTCTTTTTTTCCTGCTCTACAGTGAACCTTGTGGGGTGATTAATATGATATACAATTGCCCGGAACCGCATAGATTTAAAATAAACATACGGCAACTTTTTTAGCCGCCATTCAATATCCGAATCTTCGCCGCCGCCGGAAAAGTTATAATCTTCATCAAAACCATTTATTGCAAGTAACTCTTTTTTATTGATGGCCATATTGCAGCCCAATAAAATACCTTCTGTTTTTTTGAGCAAAAACCGTGGAACAGGAAAATAAATACCGTCTTCAATACGGCGGCAACGATATTTAAAAAGATTAAGTAGGCTGGGTAATTTTATGTTTTTTGTTTTTATGAGCAATGAAGAAAAATTTTCGCTTAACATTACCCTTCTGCCATACAATACGGCGCCCTGAGATTGCGCTTTTATGTATTGCTGTACGCATTTTTTATGAGGGATACAATCCCCGTCAAAAAAAATCAGGAGTTCGGCATTTGCCGCCCTGATAGCATTATTTAATGCTTTGCATTTTCTAAAACCCTGGTCGGGATGAGAAACATGGATTAGTGGAAAGCCCAAACCGTATTTTAGCTCATTCATAAAAGCAATGGTTTGAGGCGCATCATCATCTTCAGATATAATTACCTCGAAGCATCCTAAGGCCGATTGCATGTTTAAGGCCCGGAGCAATAGTTGAAGCTGAGCAAGATTTTTATAGTAAGATATGATAACCGAAGCCTGCATATTGTGGTTATTGGAGCAACTCTTTAAAGAGTTGATCATATTGCTTTGTAATATAAGCCATGCTGTGGTTTTTAACAACAAAGTTGTAAGCCTTTGCAGTAAGCCCACCTGCAAGCTCAGGGCTGGATAAAAGAGTTTCCGTTTTTTCACAATACTCCTCTGATGTACCCGATGTACATACCATTGCTTTTTCGGCAGTAACGATATCGGCCAATCCGCCGCTGGTGCCGGATACCACCGGAACCTTGTTTAAATACGCATCCAGTATGCTGCTGCCAAGCCCTTCATTTAATGAGGTCATTAAAAAAACATCAAAATGTTTAAACCAGGATAATACATTTTGTTGAAAGCCCACTAAAATATAATATTTCTCCATTCCGTTTGCCAGTATCTTCTCCTGCATTTCCTTGAATAACGAACCGGAGCCAAAATGCAGGCAAATAAAATTATTGTTTTTTTGATGCAAAAGATTTATGGCACTAAGGCAAACGAAGGGCTGTTTTTCATAAGTAAGTGCAGCAACAATGCCAATTATTTTTTTATTACCCGGGTTTAGTTTGGCAATTTCTTCAGTAAGGTTTTCCCATTCGGTTTCTTTAACAGCAATGTCAGATATTTTCATTACATCCTTTCGCTGCGTAAAACGAATAAGGGTTTGCTGGGCCGCAGTACTTATGCCAACTATTTTGTTGGTAAACCGGTATTTTAGTTTTGTAAAAAATCCGAACTGCTGAAAATTTACCCTTCGGGTATACACAATTTTTTTACGGTGAAATGGCTTTGTAACTACGCAGTAGGTGAGGATATGTGCCGTTTGAGCATGAAGGATATCAAAATGCCTGGCCTGGATAATTAAAAACCCAATAACCCGGAAAATATTTTTAAAACCATATACCGTAAAATTTTCCTGCTTGGCTTTTAAATATAACGAACTATTTTTTCTGCAAAGAAGAAAAACCTGCCGATTAATTTTTTGCAGCCCCTGCATATTCAAAAGGGTTTGCCGCTCTCCACCACGCCATTCGCCGGAAAAATTAAGTTCAAGTATTTTCATGATGACGAGGTAAGCTGTAGCGTATTAAATCATCTTTTACGGTTACTTTATAGGCTGGATCTTTTTGTTTTATAAATGCAGTTATTGCCTCAATTGTTGGATAATCTCCGGTGCCAATAAAACACCTGGCATCATCAATCAAAATAATATGCCCGGGGTTTGGTTCGCTAAAAATTGCGCTTAATTCTTCATAAATTGGGCAATCCTTTTCACCTTTTGCCGTTTCACCTGCCGAGTAGTGGCCATCGAGCCAAAAAATAGCGGGGCTTTTTATTTCTTTAATTAAGGTGTGCAACACTTTGCCGCTATCACCTTGCAGTATGGTTACATTTTTATTGTTTACAAATCTTTTTTTGGCTTCTTCAAAAAGTTTTTCACTTAGTTCAATTGAATAAATATGTTCAAAATTATCTTTTTGGGCAAATACCATATCTCCCTTAAAGGTTCCGGTTTCTACAAGAATTGTACAACCGGTAGTAGACTGGTACTCTTCAATAGCCTGTTGTTTAATATAATGCGGAGGCGGCGCTGGCCGGCCGGCCTTTTCCCATTTTTTTAAAGTGCGTTCTTTTTTTGAAGCAAAAATAAAATCTAAGAATCCTGCCATAATTGAGTATTAAACAGCAAAAGTACCATTGCCGGTAATGGCTGCAAAATATCTTTTTATATTTGGCGCATCCTTAAAATTCATTTTTTATTTTTATCCAGGTTTTGGGTATAAGGTCCCTAGTGCCGAAAAAGTGAGGCATCCAGTTTTGTGGGGTTAAAACCAATTTTATTTTATTGTTATTTAGCCAAGCAGCCCACCAGCTAAATGAACTGTTCGCAATTATATTATGTTTGCACTTGCTCATTAAAAACATATCCCAATAACTGTTTTCGGCTTTGTTCCAGTCCACAAATTCTGCTCCGTTAATTTGCAGGGTTTCTTTTGTCCAGTGAATATCATCGGAAAAAACAAAAAATACGGCATGTGGAAATTGTTTCTTTATATATGCTATTGCCGTTTGCCAATAGCCGCTGTTCAATACACAATTTCTACCATCAATTAAATAATCGCCTCTTCGAATATGGATGCTTACCGATTGCAATGAATTTATTTTTTGCAGCGCCGCCAAATTTCTTTCATCATTTGGATGTTGAAATGCAAAAGATTGTTTTACCAATTCTGCTGTACCGGTAAAATAATTTTCTGATTGCCAATAGCCTTTCAGGAAACCATTTTTAAACTTCGGTATGTTATTGTTAAAAATATATTGGTCTCCTGGCCTTTCCTTATAAGGCTTTCCCCAAAGTTTCGATTTTAATTTTCCATAATTTTTTAAGAACAAGCGTTCTGTTTTATTGCTATAATTTGCTTTAATATTAAATATTCTTTCTAACTCGTAGCCGTTGTGTGTTTTTTGTTTGCCATAATGGCTTAAATCAATTTTAGGATTGGCGCCGGCTTGCTGCAATGTACAGTACAAAGCGTATTCAAACATTTGGTTCCCCAGGCCGCCGGAGAAATGCATAATCACCATAAAAAAGGGTTGATAAGTAAGTTAAAGATAAACAGAAAGCACAGATCCAAAATTTTAAAAATTGCCGGATGGCTTTCTTACATTTGCTTAATGACCAATTTTATTCCAATATTTCCTTTGGGCATTGTTGCTTATCCAGGGGAACAGCTGAACCTGCATATATTTGAACCAGGGTATAAGCAATTAATAAAAGAGTGTACCGAAAAAAACAAACCATTTGGCCTGCCACCAATAATAAATAACCGCATTGGTGAAATGGGAACCGTGATGCAGGTATTGGAAATTTCAAAAGTGTATGATGATGGTAAAATGGATATTAAAACCCTTGGAATAAGCATTTTTAGAATTTTAGAAACAGTAGTGCAGGTTCCCGAAAAATTATATAGTGGCGCAATTGTAAACTACCCATTACTTACTACACAGGGAAGCGCCTCTTTAATGAAAAAAATTTTAAGCAAAATAAGGCAAATGCACCGGGTAATTAATATCCATAAAGATTTTCAAAAACCAGATGAAGAGCTTTGCAGCTATGATGTAGCGCACCATGCAGGGTTAAATATGGAAGACGAATACCACCTGCTGGAGCTGGAACACGAATTGCATAGGCAGGAATTTTTGAAAAGGCATTTGGAAAAAATGCAACCGGTTATTACCGAAATGAATACCCTAAAGGGCCGTGTAAAAATGAACGGGCATTTTAAAAACCTGGGCAGCAACAAATGAAAACAGAAATAACACTTTGCTTTGACTTTGGCAACTCCAGGAAAAAACTGGCTGTTTTCAGCAATAAGAAAATAATAGCAGAGCGTATTTTGTACACCGATACAAGCGGGGAAATTGAAACCCTGCTTCAGGAATTTAAACCTCAAAAATCTATCTTATCCTCGGTTATCAACCATAACCCCGGCATAGAAGACACATTAAAAGAAAAAACACACTTTCATAAATTATCGGTTGCTACAAAATTAAATTTTACTGCCCCCGTGGGTAAGCCCGAAACTATAGGTGCAGACAGGCTGGCAATTGCAGCTGCAGCAGTACATTTTTTTCCTAAAAAAAACAATTTGGTTATTGGCCTTGGGAGTTGCATTACTTTCAATTTTATAAGCCAGCAGCACGAGTTTTTAGGAGGCGCAATTTCGCCGGGTATGCAAATGCGTTTTAAGGCAATGCATGAATTTACGGCAATGTTGCCTTTGGTGGAAGAAGACTGGAACTTTCCCTTAATAGGTTACGATACCAGGACAAACCTGCAAAGCGGGGTTTTACATGGAATGGCCAGTGAATTAGATGGTATCATTAACAGGTATAGAGATAAATACAGGAACTTTAACGTGGTTTTAACCGGGGGCAATACAGCCCATTTTGCCAGTCGGTTGAAAAACAAGATATTTGCCGACCCAAATTTTTTATTTAAAGGACTGTATGCACTTAGCCAATACAACAACAACTGCGATATTTAACAGAATCACCGGTTTTATTTTTGCCTTACTCGTAACGCATTTTTCCCAGGCACAGGATAACTCACCTTACTCCAGGTATGGCATTGGCGATGTGGTGCCCAATGGCAATATTACCACCCGGGCAATGGGAGGTATTTCTGCAGCTTATTCATTCGATAATTCAATAAAGGCGGTACCCATAAGTAGTTTAAATATTGATAACCCGGCATCGCTGGGCTCTTTAAGCAATAACTCGTACATAAACGTACTTTTTGATATTGGCGGAGAAATAGATAAGCATACTTTAAAAAGCAATAATTCTCCGGCAAAATATACTTCAAACAATACCAATATTTCTTATTTACAATTTGGAATACCCATAGCCGGAAAAAAACTGGAAGATAAAGGCATACAATGGGGATTAAGTTTTGGCCTTAGGCCCGTAACCCGTATTAATTACAAAATAGAAGATTACAGGAGAATTAGCAATATTGACACGGCTTTATATACTTACGAAGGCAATGGCGGTATTTCGCAGGCAAATATCAGCACGGGTGTAAAAATTAAAAATTTTAGTTTTGGAGTTAGCACAGGTTATTCTTTTGGCTCTAAAGATTACAGTACCAAACTAAGGTTTTTAAATGATACCATACATTATTACAGTTCTAACAGCGCAGCAAAAACCAGGTTTGGCGGGGTGTTTTTAACCATTGGCGCCCAATATCATGTTCCTACAAAAAAAGGCAATCTTCAAATAGGCGCCTTTGCCAACCTGCAGCAAAATCTTAGGGCAAACCTCGACAGCATTGATGAAACCATTGGTTACGACTTTACCGGCGGAAACTATACTATTGACACAGTGAGTTATGCTTCGGAAATTTCAGGAAAAATAATTGTACCGGCAAATTATACCCTAGGCTTTATTTATAGCCAACCACACTGGTTGATGGGTGCAGATTTTACCATTTCCCGCTGGGGCGATTATAAATCGTATGGAAAAAAAGAAGCTGCCACCCAAAATAACTGGACACTTAAAATAGGCGGACAATATTTTGCGGCAAATGAAGCAACCGTTTCTAATAACTACTGGAAATTTGTGAAATACCGTGCCGGGTTTTATATTGGCCCAGATTATATAAAGCTGGATGATAAAAGCCGCAACCAATACGGGTTTAGCGTAGGAGCAGGGTTTCCGTTAACCAGCTTTCAACGCTTGAGGCTGGGGGAATTTGTAACGCTAAATACCGGAATTGAATTTAATGCAAGGGGAAATACGGGTAGCCGAAGCATGCGGGAAAACATCGTAAGGTTTAACTTTGGCATTTCTATGGGCCAGCATTGGTTCCAAAAGCGCAAATATGATTAATGAATTTGTGTATATTTCTTAATAATCATTTTTCGTTTTTATTAAGGGTAAATATTTTGACATTTCAATTTAAATATACTGTACTATCAGCAGCTATTTTTAGCTGTATTTTTTTATCGGGATGTGAGAATGATGAGAAAGCCATACAAAGTTTAAATAAAAAATCTATTGGAGTTGAAGAAGCAAAAAATGTTGAGATAATTTACACTACGGGCGGAAAAACTAAAGCAGTACTTACAGCACCATTAATGCTGCATATACAGGAATCAACTCCTTATTATGAGTTTCCCCAAACCCTGCAAACAACATTTTATAACGAAGCCGGAATTATTGAAAGCCGGCTAACCGCCCGATACGGAAAGTATAAAGAAAACGAAAATATAGTTTTTTTAAAAGACAGTGTAAGGGTTATAAACCTGCAAAAGAAAGATACCCTTTTTTGTAATGAACTATATTGGGACAGGAAGCGCACAGGCGCCGAATTTTATACCGAAAAAGCCGTAAGAATACGCACCCAAACCCAAATAATTGATGGTATTGGTATGGAAGCCAGGCAGGATTTTAAAAGCTGGCTTATTAAAAAAAGTGTAGGTACGGTGCAAGTTCCTGCATCAAAGTTTCCCATGTAAAAAACCACATTTGGCAAGCAGCCATAAAAAATTGTTGCGTAACTTTCCTGCCCTTTATCATTTTATAATATTCACTTTTAAAAAATAAAAACTATGAAGAGATTTTCAACAGCCAACTGGAAAGGCACAGGAAAAGAAGGCACAGGAACGGTAAGTACGCAAAGTACAGTACTCAACAACAGCCAATATTCCTATTCTTCCCGCTTTGAAAATGGCATTGGCACCAACCCCGAAGAACTTGTTGCAGCAGCACATGCAGGTTGCTTTTCCATGAAGTTAAGTTTTGTGTTAAATGCAGCGGGCTTTACAGCAGATAATATTGATACCCGTTGCGAAATAACTTTGGATAGCGGCGCAATTACTGAGTCTAAATTAACGGTTAAAGCAACCGTTACTGGAATATCCAAAGATCAGTTTGATGCAGCAGTTGCTGATGCAAAAGCCAATTGCCCTATTTCTAAATTGTATAACACCAATATTGTTGCAGAAGCGACATTGGCTTATTAAAGTATTCAAACAAAAAAGCCTGTTATTTCAACAGGCTTTTTTTATTTAAAGTTGGCGGATAATTTCTTTTACTACTGCTTCATTTACTTTTACCGGGTATTTTTTCTTAAGTGCAGTAATCCACTGTTGCTCCAGCAGGTCCTGGTAGTCGTTAATTACAAGCCCACGGGCATCGGTAAAGTTTCTTTGCTGCCCAGCCGGAAATAATTCAAGGTATTTTACAAACAAGGCAGTGCCATCTGTATTAGTAGTAATATCGCTGTAAGTATTGGCTTGCGGTACAATATTTTTATCTGGGCTGTTAATTTGCTCCAGGCTATACCGGCCGCTGTCTGCCTGCAGCCTTTCGCTCATTTCTGAAATTACGGTGTGCCAGCTTTTGCCGGCTTTTAAATCTTCCAGTGCATCCTGAGCATCTAATGCCGTAGTGGTATTAAAAATTAATATATTGGCGCTTTTATCCCATTTATATTTTTCTTTATGTTCATTATAATATTTTAAAAGGCCGGCACTGTCATTGGTGGCTTTGCCCCAAATTTTTCTCTCCATAATTTCAAAAAGCATATTACCTTCTTTAAATTCATTTACCTGAAAAGCAAAGTCTTCATTATATTTTTCCAGGTTTTTTTTGTAAAAATTTAAAGAGATATACCCTGCAAATTTTCGTAAAAGCTCAGCATTGCTTTCGCCTTTATACTGCTGGTAATCTGTTTTGTATTGTTTAATATAGTTAAGCCAATCGTACCCTTTTACCGAAGAGCCATCTTTAAATGTGCCGATGGTTTTATTGCTTACCGGAAGGGAGTACATTTTTTCTTTGGGCAGGTATTTCATAACCGTATCGGCATAGCGCAACAAATCTTCGTAATTTACCTGCTTGCTTTTTTTATAACCCGTAAGCAGGGTTACATCCTGTATAAACTTTTCTTTGGGTGCATTTACACGGCTGTCTACCAAAATTTTGTGTTTAATTTCGGTTTGAAAATCTTCATCAGCAACATCGGTTACCGCCGGTTTATGCGAAATCCGTTTTAAAATATGTATGCCAAAAGGGGTTTCAAAAGGCTTACTGATTGCCCCATCATTTTTTAATTCAATTACCTGTGTAAAAAATGCATCCGAATATTTTCCGGCGCCAAATTCCGGCAACTCACCTTCGGTTAAATAGGTATTTCTGTCGTCGCTGAAATTTTTTGCCGCTTCGGCAAAGCTCATCCCGTTTTGTAATAATGCATAAACAGAATCGGCTTTTTTTACCACCTCTGCCTTGCTGTAATCGTTGGCATCCGGCGGAAAAGAGAATAATATTTGCGCTACACGCCATTTTCCAGTACTTGGCCTGTCGCCTATAAACCTAAAAATATGCCAGCCGTTTTTGGCCTGGTAAGGTTTTGAATATTCACCCGGCTTTAAAGTGTAAATAATATTTTCGTATTCATAAGGCATATTAAATACCGTAATGTATCCCATATCGGCCTGGCGCAACATCGAAAATTTTCCGGTAATTTCTTTGGCCAGTGCAGTATAGTTGCTGTTTCCTTTTTTTAATTGTGCATACGCCTCTTCAATGGCGGCCTTGGCTTTAATGCTGTCGTAATCGGCATTTATAGGAGCAAAAAAGTGAATCACATGTAAGTCTCTCTTGCTTCTTTCAAAGGCTTCAGTTTGCAGCAAATCCATGCTTTTTTTATCGTTCAGGTACGATTCGGCTACCTGGTTGCGAAAATTTTCAACATCGTATTTTATTTGCGGCAGAGTATCCAGCTTTAGATCCTGCGCTTCTTTTACCTTTAACTTAAAATTGCTATATAGTTCCAGGTAATCCCTTACTGCTTTATCTTTATCGGTAATGGTAACTTTGTTTTTGTTGAAAGCCTTTAAAAATTCCTGTTTAGAAACAGCATTGTTGCCGTAAGAAAAAATATTTTGAGAAAAGCCGGCTGAAGAAATTAGCATTAATACAGGAACAAGGAAAATCTTTTTCATTCTTTATTTTTTATTCATACTGGTTAACAACGGCAATATTTCCGTAAAAAACAACATAGCGTTATTGAACCGCAGTTTTAAGTTTGGTTTCCAGGAGGTCGTTCATTTGCAATAAGGTAAGCTTTTTGCCAATAATCCTTTTTTCTTTATCGAGAAGGTAGAGCGTAGGCGTAGTAATTACATCGTAAAGCTGCCTAAAATTGGGTCTGTTGGAAGCCAATTCTTCATCGGCCTGCTTTTTACTTTGGTAAACATTTGTCCAGCCGGTTATATCGTGTTCCCGGATAAATTTTTTCCAGTTGTTTTTTTGGTCTTCTTTTTCTGAGAGCACGGCATATATTTTTACTTTTTTTGCTTTCCACGATGCCCTGTATATTGAATCGAGCCTGGGTATTTCTTCTTTGCAATGGCCGCAGTTGGGATCCCAAAAAATTACCACAGTATAATCAGAGGAAAGGTTGTAGAGTGGTTTGGGTTTTCCGGCGGTATCGAGCAACTCAAGGTTGGCGGCTTGTTCACCCAATTGGTTTGCCATTTGCATATAGGCACGGCGGGTAATAATTTCCATTTGCTTATCGGTAAGCCATGCTGTTAAGCCTTTGCTGTGGTATTTTTCAAACAGGTGAATAAATACTTTATCCTGGCCCATGTACTTAGGGTTAATATATTCATCAGTATACCAGTTGAGCAAAAATTTATACATTTCCGGAGCATTGCGTGCATATAAAAGCCGGTAATCTATATCTTTTATCAGGGAGTCCGGCGCTTGTTGCATTACTTCCCGGTAATAGCGCTCCAGCTTGGGCAAAAAGAACGGCGTACGGATGATACGGTCATCCATAAAAGTGATACCATCCCAATAATGTTGTTTATAAAAATAATAATTATTAAGGGTGTCCTGCCTTGTTACAGGCACTTTTGTGGGATAGGGTGCTTCTTTCATGGCATTAAACAATGAAGCCATTAAAGAATTGGAGTTGTTTTGGATAATATCTTCCCTGTATTTATTAATCTCTGTATTGAGTTTAATATAATTGGCTTCGTGCAAAGCAGAGTCTGCCTTGGTTTTGGAACGCATATATGCCTCCCTTTCACCCATGAGCAGGCGCCCTTTTTCATTTACAAATTTTTGATAGTTTATAAAAAGTTCATTGTCTTTAGAGCCGGTAATTTTTGCCTCTGGCAATTTTGTAGTATCTGTATCTATGGTAATAGTTTGTACATCGCTTACTAAAAAATCTAATGAAAAGCGTTTGCCGGGCAACACCAGGGCATATATCCCCTGTTGCAGTGGTGTATTTCCCTGGAAAACCACGGCACCTTTATTATTCACTTTACCCGAGTCTTCAATATTCAAATTTTTGCCATAATGATAAGTGAGGTAAGCCATTCCCGTATCATAATTGCAGGTTACACTTATTTTATATTGGGCCCAACTGTTAAAACAAATAAAGCAAAGAAAGGTAGCGCAGCGTAATTTTTTATTCATGAGGTTGTAAAAAGTAGAAACAAATATATTTAATTAACAGCGTTTTTCATAAGTCCCGGTGCCTGTATTAATAAAATTACATATCCTTAACAATTGAAAAAGCAAAGTTGTTAATAACTGTAGTATTCACTTTCAGATGCTTAATTTTGCCCCGTGAGGAAAAAACGCAATAAAGAAATACTGCAGGATGTACCCATAACCGGCTATGCAGCCGAAGGAAGGGCAATAGCAAGGCTTAAAAAAGAGAATGAAGAAGCCGGGAAAATCCTTTTTGTTTCATCTGTTATTCCGGGGGACAGGGCAGATATTTTGGTAGTAAAAAATAAAAAAGACTGGGCCGAAGGCCGGCCAATTAAAATTACCCATTTTTCCAGCGACAGGATTGAGCCCTTTTGCAGGCATTTTGGGGTTTGTGGCGGATGCAAATGGCAAATGTTACCCTATCAAAAGCAATTGGAATTTAAGCAGCAGGAAGCAGAACAAAATATTAAGCGAATTGGCCGGCAGGAAAATTTTTTGATTTTGCCTATTGCGGGCTCAGAAAAAACAAAGGCCTACCGCAATAAACTAGAATTTACGGCAAGCAACAAAGAATATATTGTTGATTTAAACTCAGGTAATGATACAAAAAAAGCTGGTGCGTTGGGATTTCATGTACCCAGGATTTTTGATAAAACCATTGATATTTACGAATGTCATTTGATGGACGATGTAAATAACCGTATTCGCAATACAATAAGGGATTATGCGCTTTATCATCAAATTGAATTTTATGATATCCGTGAGCATACCGGCTGGCTCAGGAATATTATTATAAGGTATTGCACTACAGGCGAATTAATGGTGAATGTTATCGTAAATTATGAAGATGACCAGCCTATAAAACTCCTACTCAATCATTTATTAGAAAAAGTACCGCATATCAGTACATTGCTTTATACCGTAAATACTAAATGGAACGATAGTATTTTTGATCTTAAACCGGTTGTGTATTTTGGAAATGGTTATGTAATAGAAAAGCTCGGTGCATATAAATTTATGATTGGCCCCAAATCTTTTTTTCAAACCAATACGGCACAGGCCGAAAAATTATATACTATTGCTGCGGGATTTGCTGCTTTAACGGGTATCGAAACAGTTTACGACCTTTACTGTGGCACGGGAAGCATTGGTATATTTATGAGCAATAAGGCAAAGAAAATTATTGGGGTAGAAATAATTGAAGAAGCCATTGAAGATGCAAAAAAAAATGCAGAGCTTAATAATGTAGGGCATATAAACTTTTTTGCCGGAGATGTAATTAAAATTTGTAACAACGAGTTTTTTGCAGCGCATGGACGGCCCGATGTAATCTTAACCGACCCACCAAGGGCAGGGATGCACGAAAAACTGGTAAACAAATTGCTGGAAATAGAAGCGCCAAAGATTGTATATATAAGCTGCAATACGGCTACCCAGGCAAGGGATATTGCATTATTATCTGAAAAATATAAATTAATAAAATTGCAACCCGTAGATATGTTTCCTCATACGCACCATATTGAAAGCGTTGCACTACTAACCTTAAAAGAAAATTAATAAAACAGGATATGGCATACAATAGTACCGGAAACCGATTTTTAAAAGACAGCCCCGTAGTAATGAACCTTGTAATCATTAATGTGCTAGTGTTTTTAATTCAGTTATTATTTGATGGCAAAGAAGGGGCAGTTACCGGAAAACTGGCTTTGTGGCCGGTGGACAGCGGTGAGTTTAAACCTTATCAACTGGTTACGCATATGTTCACACATGGAGGGTTTGCACACATCCTGTTTAATATGTTTGCCCTTTGGAGTTTTGGAACATGGTTGGAGAAAGTTTGGGGACCCAAAAAATTCCTGTTTTTTTATTTGGCTTGTGGTTTTACTGCTGCAGCTGCACAGCTTTTATTTTCAAATGCACCAGCAGTAGGCGCTTCGGGCGCAATTATGGGGCTATTTGCAGCTTTTGCATATTTGTTTCCCAATGCACAGCTTATCATGTTTCCTATTCCGGTACCGGTTAAAGCCAAGTGGGCCATTGCCATAATGGCGGCAATAGATTTATTTGGTGGAGTAAACCCCACGGGGAGTAATATTGCCCACTTTGCACACCTGGGCGGATTAATAATGGGTTTTATTTTGGTAATTTATTGGAACAAAACAAATAAGAAAACCTTTTATTAATAGCAGTTTAACAGGCAATTTTTTTCTTTTTTTTATCTTTAAAAAAACAACCGGTTATGGGTGAGTCAGACAGGTATAGCGATTTAAAAAAAAGGGTTACAGTCAGCAGGAATATTTTTAGCCCAGAAGGCAATGCTTTGCTTAGCCTGTTCTTTATTAATATTTCTTTTTTTTTGGTTTTGGCATTTTTAAAATTAGGCTTTACCGTAAGCAATTATGCGCCATCTTTATTTGAAAATAATATTTTGCAATGGATGGCTTTGCCGGGCAACTCATCTCATTTTTGGTCAAAGCCGTGGACCCTGCTTACCTATATGTTTTGCGATGTTGACATAGTACGTTTTATAGTAAATTTAATTTGGCTTTGGGTTTTTGGCAGGATTTTACAATCATTGTATGAAGAAGTAAAAATAGTACCTGTATACATTTACGGCGGTATAGTAGCCGGAATTACCTGGCTTATTGCTGCTTATTTTTTCTCAGGAGCAAATAAGGCGCCGGCCCTTTTATTAGGCGCCAACTTACCCATAGTTACCATAGCAGCTGTTGCAACTTTTATGGTTCCAAATTTTAAAATAATGCAACACTTAAATGGCGGAATATCGCTGTGGATTTTGTTTGTGATTTTTATTGCCATTACGGTTGCCTCCTCGGGTAGTGGATTACATGTAGCAGCAATTACCGGAGCAATAGTTACTGGCTTTGTATATGTTTTTTTATTAAGAAAAGGAATTGATGCCGCCGCATGGATGGTAAAAGTCTATACAAAGTCTGGTACATGGTTTGCGCCAAAAGACAAGCAAACAAAAATTAAAAAGCAAGTGTTTTACGAAGCCGGGAACCGCTTGCCGTTTTCTAAAGTTCAAAATGTTACTCAAAAAAGGGTTGATGAAATACTGGATAAAATAAGCCAAAAAGGATATGAATACCTGAGTAACGAAGAAAAAGAAATTTTAAAAAAGGCTTCGGAATCGGATGATATAAAATAAAAATGCCCGCCGAAAGGCAGGCTGTGCATTCCACGTTTTGCATTAATTAATTATTTTCCTGTGCTGTTGCAGGCTTAGCTTTTGCCAGTAAATCTTTTACATCCTGCGGCACATACTCTTCATAAATTTTTTGGCCCTTTGCCTTCACTTTATCTTTAAGTTGCTTTTTCTCAGCTGCATTCATTTTGTTGTATTTGTAAATGCCGTAAGCAGCAATGCCTGCAAGTAATAATCCTAATCCTTTTTTTCCGTTCATGGCTAATTGTTTTATAGGTGAAAAAAAATATTTAGTTTTTTGTTGAATCAGCAGCAGCTTTCTTTTTGTCTTTACTTCTACCAATAATTGTACCTGCGGCAGCACCTACCACGCCGCCAATAATAGCGCCTTTTGCATTTTTACCTACAGTGGCTCCCACTACTGCTCCACCTACGCCACCAATAATGGCGCCTTTAGCCGTGTTGCTCATGCCTTTCTTTTTTTCTGGTTCTGTGGTTGCTGGAGCTGTTTCTGTTGTTGTTCCTGTACCCTGTGTTCCGGCAGTTTGTCCTGAAACCGTTTCTGTAGTTGCTGCTGGAGTAGTTGTAGGTGTAGTTGTGTTTGTTTGTTGACTTGGAGCCTGTACTACTCTTTCTTTAATAATCACTTTTTCAATTACTTTGGGTTCGGCTTTGGAAGGAGCTGTAGCTGTATTTGTGCTTGTGGTTGCAGTATCTGCCATTGCATTTTGGCCATTCAATGCTGCAGAATCGGTTAAAATAAGATTTTGGTTGGCTTCATCCTGTTTTTGAGATTTGCAGGCTACAAGTACGGTTACTAGTGCAATTCCTGTGAGTAATTTTTTCATTTTTAAAGTTTAGATTTTTGTTAATAAAGGCAAAAATGTTGCCAATGTTTGTTATATGTTATGTTTTTTTGTTAACCCATACCTTTATGGAGTAAATAATTAAACACAACAGTCTGCAAACATATAGCAATAGACGTAATAGAATAAGAAATGTGTGCAGTAAAGCAATTTTTTGGCATTTCTTTATATATTTTGTTTACTGCTAAAATAAAAAAAGGCAGGAACCGAGTCCTGCCTTTTTGTGCAAAGAATTAAATATCTAAGCCACTGCTTTGCTACCGAGCATCAATAATTCATTGGCCTGGATTTCGGTAAAGTATTTTTTGTTGCCTTCTTTATCGGTATAAACCCGGCTTACCAGCTTTCCTTCAATGCATATTTCAGCGCCTTTAGAAAGGAATTTTTCAGCAATTTCAGCAACTTTACCCCAGGCGATAATATTATGCCATTGTGTTTCGGTTACCTTTTCGCCTTTTGCGTTGCGGTAAACTTCATTGGTTGCCATGGAGAAGCGCACTAATTTTTTACCATTTTCTGTGTTGCGTACGTCCGGTGCGTTGCCTAAATTGCCAATCAATTGAACTTTGTTTTTTAATGCGTACATGTCTTTAAAATTTAAATGTTTAAAATTTTTTTATTTCAGCCAACCGTTTTTCGATTGACAAGGCAAAGATGCAATGGCTAAAGAAACTAAGCCGGAGAATAAGTATTTATATACGGAAGTAAGTGATTGCAACCGTTTGTTGTCGGGCTAATTAGGAGTAAATGCTTTACAATCAAAGCATTTAAGGGTGCAATATTTTTTTTATTAGGGAGAAAAATTTTTATAAAAACTACGGGGCAATTGTATTTCCCATCTATTTTACCGCTTCCAGCGCCAGTTTCATCATGGGAATTAAGGCCTTTTCCCTTTCATTGGCAGAAATAAAACGATGCGTTGGTATAATATCAGAAACCGTAAGTAAGCTTGCTGCAGATTTACCCAAATGCAGTGCATTGGCAAATAAGGAAAAGGCTTCCATTTCTACGGCTAGGCAATTATGCTTTTTTGCAATTGCCGGTGTGCCCGGGTTTTTACGATAAAAAATATCGCTGCTGTGTATATTGCTGGTTTTTAAACCAAGGCCAAGTTTTTTTGCTGTGTATACTATTTTATTATAAGCATCGCCCTGGTGCTTTATTAAATCCCCTTCAATTTCCCAGGCATATTTGGCAAAAGTAGATTCGCTTGCGGCTGCATCTACCAGTACCAGGTCAAATAAATCCAACTCTGTTGTATAAGCGCCACAGGTACCTATGCGTATTATAGTATCCACTTCATACTCTGAATAAAGTTCGTAGGAATAGATGCCAATTGACGGGCAACCCATTCCGCTGGCGCCAATGGTTACCGGTGTGCCATCAAACTTTCCCGTAAAATAAAAAGCATTACGGGTTTGGCTTACCAGTTTTACTTCAGTTAAAAAATTATCGGCAACATATTTTGCCCTTAATGGGTCGCCGGGCATTAAAACGGTTTTGGCTATTTCTCCTTTTGCTGCGCTAATGTGTACACTCATAAATTTTTATTAAGTGCATGAAGATAAATAATTGAGAGTAATTTATTAAAAGAAATGAAAATCCTAAAAGGTAAAAATAAGCAGGTACTAATTTTTATTAAATAAAAAAACAAATGCTTTAGTTGGTGGCAACCTTACGAAAGCCCTGATGACAGCAGGCTTACGAATTACTGTATATTTATTGAGGTCAATAATTTCATGACATTTCACAAAATTATCTAAGGATTCTGCAGAGTAGAGCAATTTATGCAATTGCGTAACCTGACGCTCCATTGAGCGCTTAGTTAAAAACTCATTTCTGAACAATACCAATAAATCTCGATTATCTTTGTTCATGATCTAGCGGAAAACCGGATTGTTAATAACCTACCATGCCTTGTTTATTGGGGCAACCACACTGCCCTTTTTTAGCAGAGGAACAGCCTGCAGCCAGTAAAGCAAAGGCCATTAATAACAATGAGATAAATTTTAGCGGATTTTTCATATAAATAACGTTACAAATTAAACTATTTTCACGAATATTTATTGCCCTTTGTAAGATATGAGTAAAATTTCAGCAGGCGCTAAAAACCCCCTCACCATACTTATTGCTCCATTAGATTGGGGCCTTGGTCACGCTACACGTTGTGTACCAGTAATTCATGAATTAATAAAATTAGGGGTAACTGTTATTATTGCTGCAGAAGCTGCTGTTAAGGTTGTATTAAAAAATGAGTTTCCTGCTGTGGAAATTATTCCGCTAAAAGGCTATGAAATTAATTACAGCAAAACCAAAGCTGGATTTTTCTCAAAACTTATAATGCAGTCCCCAAAAATTATTAAAGCAATAAATTATGAGCACCATTGGCTTACACGGTTTTTAAAAAATAATGCCATTGATGCGGTAATATCCGATAACCGTTTTGGTTTATGGACAAAAACCGTTCCCTGTGTTTATATAACCCACCAGTTGAACCTTCACAGCCCTAACTTTGCCTTAACTATTCTGGGCCAAAAAGTTCATTATAGCTTTATAAACCGCTATACCGAATGTTGGGTGCCCGATTATGAAGAAAACGGAATTGCAGGAAAACTTTCGCATCCCATTCATCCACCAAAAACACCCTTAAAATATATTGGGCCATTATCCCGCCTCAAAAAAAAGAAGAGTAAAAAGGAACTGGATATTTTTGTGGCTTTATCCGGGCCGGAACCCCAGCGAACCATTTTTGAAAAAATACTGGCACCACAAATAAAAAAATCGGGCCTCAAATCTGTATTTGTTCGTGGGCTCCCCAGCGAAATAAAAACCAGCTATACCGATAACGATCATTTTAAAATGTATAACCATCTTCCATCGGCACAGTTTAATGAAATGATGCAAAAGGCAGAAATGGTGATTTGCAGGTCGGGCTATTCCTCTGTTATGGATCTTATTGTTTTGGGCCAAAAGGCAATATTGGTGCCTACTCCAGGGCAAACCGAGCAAGAGTACCTTGCTGCATTTTTACAGGATAAAAAATTGTTTATAGCCGCCAGCCAGCAGGATTTTTCATTGAGTGTGCAATTAGAAAAAGCAAAAAAATTCAATTTTCAATCAGCAGGAGATCCACAAACAAACTTAAAGCAAGTAGTAAAAAACCTGGTGGAAAGGCTAAGGGCAAATAGAAAAATTAAAGGAAACTAAAACCTGGTAATTATCCTACCGTTGCTGTTTTTGTTGTTACTGCCCACCATGCTGTTGCTGCCGGCGCTATAAATCAAAAACCCTTGCTTAACCTTTGTTTCCTGCATTTGGGTTATTATATTTTTAAACGTATTGCTGCCTTCACAAAAAGCAATAAGGGTTATTTTTTTTTGAGCAACCACAGTATTTATATTTTTCCAACTTCCTATGTTGGCGCCTGTGTCGTTTCTGGTATTGGCAATTCTGCCACAAACTGTAACCGGTGGCAGTGCAAATTTTATGAGCTGCAACATTTGGTTAAACTCCGGCTGTGTACTCACTATTGCAGCATTTAGGTTTTTAATAGGTTCCCGTTTTGATAAAAACTTTTTGATGCTTAATTTAAAACCGGCCAGGCATTGTGAGGCGGTAATAAACACATGCATAAAAGCCCTGGAGGTTTTATTTTGCTGATAATGCTTGTTTACATAAATGTGCATGGCATTGTAAAAATGTTTTACATAGCTTTTGGAGAACCTTTGTGTACTTTCACCTTTAAAATGTACAATGGTTGTTCCGGCAAAATAATGGTTTTCCATTCCGGCATTATGGATCCTATAACTAAGGTCAATATCATCGCCATACATAAAAAAATTTTCATCAAAGCCATTAATGGCTTCAATGGTCTTTTTTTGTAACATCAAAAAGGCGCCAGACAGTACTTCTACCCTGCCGCTTTTATTTTGTGGTAAATGGCCACAATAATATCCCGATATTTTTTTGGAATGAGGAAATACATTGCATAAACCCGAGAACCTAAAAAACGAACGGGCCAATGTTGGAAATCCCCTTTTGCTTTCTTTTAAGAAACTACCGTTGCCGTCAATCATCCTTACGCCCAATGCGCCGCAATTGCCATTTGTTTTAAAATATTCAAGGCATAGCATTAGGCTGTCTTCGGCAATTATTGTATCAGGATTGAGCAATAGTATATAATCAGCCTTTGCTTTTTGAAAAGCATAGTTGTTGGCTTTGCCAAACCCCAGGTTACTGCTAAGCCAGTAAAAGTGTACCTGCGGAAATTTATCTGTTAAGTATTCTTTGCTTCCATCGGTAGATGCATTATCAACTACTAGTATTTCACAATCAATTTCCTTTGCTGCTTTAAGTAAAGAAAGCAGGCAATGCTCCAGAAAAAATTTTACATTATAGTTTATGATGATTACCGATAACTGCAAAATGCCATTTTGCTGCAATTAATCGTTTTTAAAGCGTTTTACAAAGAAAAAGCTGCACTAATCTGCAAGATAAAGACAAACGGTATTCTTTATCTTTGCGGCATGCTAAAAACCACGCTTTTAAATGCGGTTAATGCCGGCGCTAACGAAATAAGGCGATACTATAATGGGAGCTTTACTATTTCAAACAAAGAAGGAATCAACAACCTGGTAACAGAAGCCGACCATGCTTCGGAAAAAGCCATATTTGACGTTATTAAAAAGGAATTTCCCAACCATTTTATTTTAAGTGAAGAAACCGGAGAAATTGTTACCAATAGTGAGTATAAATGGATTATTGACCCCATTGACGGAACGGTAAATTTTGCCAACGGCATCCCTTTGTGTTGCGTAAGTATAGGCGTGGAGCACAATGGCAAAATGGTGCTTGGCGCTGTTTATGCACCCATTTTAAACGAAATGTACTTTGCAGAAACAAAAAAAGGAGCCACACTTAACGATAAAAAAATACAAGTAAGCAATAAACAGGAGTTGGTTAAAAGCTGCCTGGTTACAGGGTTTCCCTATACTTACCTTGACAGCCCAAACGGCCCATTGCAAATTTTTGAAAAACTCATTAGGTGCGGTATACCGGTAAGAAGGCTTGGCAGCGCCGCCATTGATTTATGCTGGGTTGCGGCAGGGCGCTTTGATGGGTTTTATGAACATAAACTGGCAGCATGGGACAGCGCCGCCGGTTTTTTGCTCGTAAAAGAAGCCGGAGGAAAAATTACCGATTTTAAGGGAAACGACTTTTCGCCTTATCAACCGCATATTCTTGCCACCAATGGTAAAATACATGAGCAGCTACAAGCAGTAGTAAATGGAGCCCAGGTAAAAAACGCATCATCTTTATAAATGGACCAAAGAGCAGAAATATCAACGCTTGGTGAGTTTGGTTTAATTAACCATCTTACCCAAAATAACGAAACCAAAAATGCATCAACCATATTAAGCGTAGGCGACGATGCTGCCGTTATAGATAATTTTGGCCGGCAAACTGTTGTATCAACCGATTTATTGATTGAAGGCATCCACTTTGATTTATCTTATACGCCACTAAAACATTTGGGCTATAAAAGTATCGTGGTAAACCTGAGTGATATTTATGCCATGAATGCTACTCCGTCGCAGGTTACTGTAAGCATTGCATTCAGCAACCGCTTTGGTCTTGAGGCGCTTGATGAATTATATTCCGGCATTTATGCTGCCTGCGATAAATACCAGGTAGATTTAATTGGCGGCGATACCTCCACTTCGCAAAAAGGACTAATTATAAGCGTAACAGCAATTGGCGAAGTGGCCCCTGGAAATTTTATAAAAAGAAGTACGGCAAAACCCAACGACCTTATTTGTGTAAGTGGCGAACTTGGTGGCGCTTTTCTCGGGCTTACCCTTTTGGAAAGGGAAAAGAAAATTTTTGAAGAAACAGGCGCCCAGCCCGACCTTGAAAACCAGGCCTATATTGTAGGAAGGTTGCTAAAACCCGAAGCCCGAAATGATATAATAGCTTTTTTTGCCGAAAAAGAAATTGCCCCTTCAGCTATGATGGATATTAGCGATGGCCTTAGCAGCGATATATTGCATATTTGCAACCAAAGCAGGGTGGGTTGTGTATTGTATGAAGATAAATTTCCTATTCACGAAGAAGCAAAGCAATTTGCCTATAAGCTCCAATTGGATCCCACGGCTTGTGCACTTAGCGGTGGCGAAGATTATGAACTGCTGTTTACTATTTCGCAAACAGATTATGAGATAGTAAAAGACAATAAAGAAATTAGCGTAATTGGCTTCATTACAGAAGAAAAAGAAGGCAGCGTAATAATTACCCGTGCCGGCAATAAGCATCAATTAATTGCACAAGGCTGGAACCACGCTATACCAAAGTAGCACAGGGCCGTCTCGTGCTAAATATTTTTTTATTTTGTGATTAAAATGAAATTTCGGAATATCCTGTTTATATTGCTTTTGCCATTTTGGTATTCCTGTGCCACAAGCCATTATTCCCCGGCCAAAAAATATCCTGCTGCTGCCCTAAAGGAAGATTACAGGCTGCTTAGAAATATCCTTGAGGCAAAACACCCATCGCTTTACTGGTACACGTCAAAAGATAGCATGGATTATTATTTTGATTTTTATGAACGTGTAATCCCCGATAGCATGAACGAACCCATGTTTGCCTGGCATATACTTGCGCCGCTAACCCAAAAAATACACTGCGGCCATACCAGCGTAAGCCTAAGCAACAGCTATGCCAATTGGGTAAAAAACAGGCAACTTCCCTCATTTCCCTTATATATAAAAGCATGGAAAGATACCATTGTTGTTTTGGGAAGTTTAACCAGAAACGATTCTATTTTTAAAAGAGGAACATTAATTACATCAATAAATGGCATCCGCAACCGGTACATAATAGAAAGGATGTTTAATTTTTTACCCGAAGACGGCTATGCTAGCAATATTAACTATTTAAGAATAAGCTCCAATTTCCCCTACTTTCATAGAAATATTTTTGGCCTTTCCCGGCAATATTCAATTACATATTTAGATTCTTTACATACGGAAAAGCAGGTAACAATTGCAGCATGGGAGCCGCCTAAGCCCGATAGTACAAAAAAGAAAATGTCCAAAACAAAGATTAAAAAACTAAAACTACCCAAAGAAAAAAGAGAAAATAGGTTCAGAAGTTTTACTATAGACAGCACAGCAAATTTAGCAGTAATGAATATAAACAGCTTTACCAAAGGGCATCTTAGAAAATTTTACAGGCGGAGTTTTAAAAAATTAAAACAAGAAAACATTACAAATTTAATAGTTGATATACGGAGCAATGGTGGCGGACGTGTGGGCTTATCTACTATGCTTACCCGTTATGTTTCCCGTAAACCATTTAAAGTTGCCGACTCATTATACAGCGTTGCAAAATCAATGGCGCCATATACAAATCATATTAAAAACGGGTTATTAACCAATATCGAATTGTTTTTTATTACAAAAAAATATAAAGATGGCTACTTTCATTTGGGCCATTTAGAAAGAAAAACTTTTAAACCCAAAACTAAAAATAACTTTAAGGGCAAAGTGTATATCCTTACAAACGGCCCAACGTTTTCGGCATCTGCCCTGTTTTGCAATGCAATGAAAGGCCAGCCAGGCGTTACCCTTGTGGGTGAAGAAACAGGCGGTGGATGGTATGGCAACAATGGGATAATTATCCCTGATATTGTTTTGCCCAATACAAAAATAAGGGTGAGGTTGCCTTTGTTTAGGCTGTTGCAATTTGAGCATGATAAAGTGCCGCAAAAAGGAACAGGTGTAATTCCGGATATTTATTGCGGCCCAAGCCTGGATGCCCTGATTCATAAAGTTGATAACAAAATGGAGGCGGTAATTAAAATGATCAGGAGCGAAAACCCACAACAATAATATTTAGTGAAACCAATTTTAATAACCGGGGCAAACGGGTATATTGGCAGGCAACTGGCAGACCAACTATTGCAAAATGGGCATACCATAATTGCAACTTCACGAAATGGCCTATGCGATACAATTAAAATGGATTTTACAAATGAAACAGAAATAAAAAATGTATTGAATGGGCTAAAGCCATCTGTAGTAATACATTGTGGCGCCAAAGGAAAACCCGATGAATGTGAAAGCAATAAAGAAATGGCGCTGCTCAACAATGCTTCTGCAACAAAATTGCTGGTTCACTATGCTGCGGATATTAATGCTTCTTTTGTTTATTTATCTACCGACTTTGTATTTGACGGAACAAAAGCCTGGCTAACAGAAACAGATAAACCCAACCCGGTGAATTATTACGGTTATACAAAATACCTTGGGGAACAGGCAGTGCTCGCCTACGCTAATAGTTGTATTATAAGAACAGTACTGGTGTATGGAAAACCTTTGAACGGTAGGGAAAACCTGGTAACACTTACACAAAAAAAATTAATAGCAGGTGAAATTTTTCATGTGGTGAACGACCAAAAACGTACACCCACTTTTGTGAACGATCTTTTGAAAGCCGTTGAAGCTGCGGTATTGAGAAAAGCGAAAGGGATTTTTCACATTAGCGGAAATGAAATGTTTACACCCTATGAAATTGCCTGCGAAACCGCAAAATTCCTTAAGATTGACGCTTCATTATTACATCCCGTAACAAAAGATACATTTAGAGAAATAGCCCCAAGGCCACTATTAAGCGGGTTTAATTGCCAAAAAGCTTTTATTGAACTGGATTTTATACCTACTTCTTTCCATGCTGCATTAAAAAAAATATTTTAACTTCAAGGTATAATTTACCTTTTATGTCATCCGAATCCACAGCGCCCAAATTATGCCAGGCTTGTAACAAGCCGCTTAAAGGAAGAATAGATAAAAAATTTTGTGATGACTATTGCCGCAATAATTATAACAATGGCTTAAAATCTGCCGATGTAAATATTGTGCGTAACATCAATAATGCTTTGGGAAAAAACCGGAGGATATTAAACGACTTGCTGCCTGCCGCATCTGAAACGACTAAAACCACGCTTGAAAAACTTTCTGCAAAAGGCTTCCGTTTTAAATACCACACCCACACTTATACCAATAAAAAAGGCGATACTTATTTCTTTTGTTACGATTTAGGCTATCTTTCATTAGAAAACAACTGGTACTTAATTGTAAAACGAAAAGAAGAGCAATAAAAAGTACAATATGCCAAGCCTCAGCATTTCAACCATTCAGGCAAATTTAACCTGGGAAAACAAGGCAGCGAACCTGGAAATGTTTGCTGAAAAAATTGCCGCTATTGAAGAACCAACAGAACTGGTAATATTGCCCGAAATGTTTTCTACAGGTTTTAGCATGAACCCTGCTGTACTTGCAGAACCCATGAACGGCGATACGGTTGAATGGATGAAAGAAACTGCAATTAAAAATAAAATTATCCTTACCGGCTCCCTCATTATTGAAGAAGAAGGAAAATATTATAACCGGCTAATATGGATGCTTCCCAATGGGCAATTTACGAGTTATGACAAGCGCCATCTTTTTGCCTTTGTTGGCGAAGACAAATATTTTGCTGCCGGCAACAAAAGATTAATAGCTTCGGTAAAAGGCTGGCGCATTAACCTGCAGGTTTGTTATGATTTAAGGTTCCCTGTGTGGGCAAGGCAACAGCAAAATGAGGATAAACCTGAGTATGATGTATTGATTTATGTTGCCAACTGGCCCGAAAGGAGGAGCCATGCCTGGAAAACTTTATTGTGTGCAAGAGCTATTGAAAACCAATGTTACGCTATTGGCGTAAACCGTGTGGGCAATGATGGTAATGGCATTTATCATAGCGGCAATACCATGATAATTGACCCATTGGGCGAAGTACTCTACCATTTAAAAGATGAGGAAGATGTTTTTACCATTAGTTTGGAAAAAGAACATTTACAGCAGTCAAGGGAAAAATTTCCCTTTTGGAAAGATGGCGATGAATTTAAAATTTTTTAATACCCTTACTTTCTCCTGGCCACTACAATTATATTTTTAAACTTCCTGGATTTACCTTGCAGGTTAAACACTTCGGTATAAATAATATAAATACCAGAAGCCAATTTTTGTTGTTTTTCTCCCAACCCATCCCATCGGTAATAACCTTTTAAACCATTTAATGCATTGCGCTGCAAATAACGAACCGGCCTGCCATTAGCATCAAAAATGCTAATGTTAGCTACATAACCGGGTTCGGAGAAACTATAATTAATTGTTGCAAAATCATCAATACCGTCATTATCGGGGCTTATAATTTCAGGCGTTACCGTTATTTCGCCCTGTACAGCAGCATCTGCTTTATATTGAGAATTTTTATAGGTAGGCGTTCCATAATTTATGCTACTTGCTGCGCTATGCCAGTTTTGCTGGTTTTGAGTAGCTGCATTATAATCTATTCTTTCTAAAGCAACGCCATCTTCATTGCTGATTAATGCAAAATGCCAGTCGTCTAAATAGTTCAGTTGGTCAATTATTTTCCCCTGCTCGTTTAAAAGAATTACATTACCTGCATCATCGTTAAAAGAAGGCATAGTAGAAACTTCTAAAAAAGCTATTGGGTTTTGGGCAACATAATCCCTCATTACCAATGCAGCGCTTTCGGTAACCACAATAAAATCCCCCGGAAAAAACAGGTAATCTTCGGCAGAAAATTGTTTAATACTGCTTATTTGCCCGGCCGTATTTAAATTAGCGATATACGCATTTTTTAAATTTAATATTTTATTGCTGCGGTTGTAAAATTCTGCATAATCATTACCACCCGAAAGAGGATTAAATAAAATTTCGTTTACTACCACATCAAAACTATCGGTAGACTCATACAAGCCAACCCTTGCTGTATTTGGGGATCCAATTGTGTTGCCGCTGCAATCGGTAACAGCCGTAACGGTTACGGTATAAATTTTATTTCGAAGCAATGGGTTAAGCAAGGTTAAAGTTACCCTGTCAAAAACCGGGGCTAAAGCAGTTGCCAATATTGGGTTTCCTATACCATCGCTAATACTGTATTGAGAAGCAAGGGATGCGCTGATGCTGTCAACCGGCTCATTGAAAACAAGGGTAACGTGTACGCTATCTGCTGCGTAGGCTCTTAGCAATTTTGGGTTGGTAATGTCGCTGTTTATGGCGTCCGTAGAATTTTTCTTTCCCGGCGTTCCGCCGTTTGCATCGTTGCTTGCAATCCAGTTGCTCATGCCGGAGCAGGGGTTGTGTGTATCTATCATTTCCAGGCTCCAGCCACCATCTTTTTTTAAGGCATTTTGATACCAGCCATCAGTATAATTTACGCTGTGTATGGTATAGCCTTGCGGTGAAACTAAATATAAATTATCGCCTGTATTATTTAAACTCGGAAAACTGGTTACAGAAATTACAGGGCCAAATGCAGCTAAAGCGGCAACAGCGCTGCCCGTACATACTACTACAAAACTATCGGCCTTTAAAATATAATTAGGCATGGGCCCGCTTATGCCTGTGGGTTTGCCTACACGCCAGTTTTGAAGGTTGATATCAAAAGCGGTTGTATTCTTTAGTTCCAGCCATTCCGCATCGGGCAGTTGAACCAGCGGTGTAGGGTCGGCCATAAGTTCATCGATTACCACCGAATATGGGCTGGGAATAAAATAACTGAAAACGGATGTTCCATTGGTAATGCTATTGCCTGCTAAATCGGTAACGGCATTTATAGTTACCGTATGATTTTGGTTGCTGGGAAAATTGACTGCAAAATTCATGTGAACCAAAGATGCATTTGCAACATCTCTTACCGCTGTTAAAGGCATACCAATGCTATTGTTTACAACATAGTTGGATGCGGTTTCACTTGTTGCTAAATCTACAGGTTCGTTAAATAATATATCAACAGTGCTTTGAGAAGTTGCTGTTGCAGAAACTATTACAGGAGGATTGGTATCGGGCACATAGGTTTGAACAATGATGTTATCAAAAAAATGTTTTTGAAAAAAAGAAGCAGTGCTTTGTTTAATGTAGATACCAAAAAATGAAGAAGCAGCATAGGTAATATCGGTAACTAAACCTTCATTAAAAAAATTAGTTCCTGTGCCCGTAATATCCCTGTTAAGGCTCCATTGATTGGATGCATCCCTGCTAACCCTTATATTTAGGGTATTGTTGCTGGTATTTAGGGTTCCGTTTACGCCGTCAATTATTTTAATAGCAGTTGCGCCATCTTTCCTAAACAGTGAAATTTCATCATCGGTGCCACCCATGCGTACAAAATAGCCGTTGGTAGTATTTGCCGTTACATCTGCAGCCGAAGCAATAAGGAAAACATCCACATAATTTGCCGAAGAAGTGTTGAAAGCCAGTGTGGCATCAAAATCCCATTGTGCTGTAGTGGCCAAAGTGCTGGCAGTGCTTAAATAGAAAGCTGCATTGGCCGTGGTATTATTGCTTTGAAGTTGAAAGGATGCATTTACAATATAATCTGAAGTGCTGCCGCCCCAGGCTGGGTTTGCGGTAAAATCTCCATCAGCAAAATTTTCGGTAAACTGGGCTTTTACAGCTTCAAATAAAAACAGGGCCGCAAAGGCCAAAAATAGCTTTCTCATAATCAATATTATATCTTTAAAGATACGGTATTTGACGAACTGATATGTTTAATGGAAAGGAGAAAGATCAAGAAAGTAAAAATACGAAAGGGCCAATTATATAAAAAATGTCACATTTTTATTTCCAGGTACACAGGGCAATGGTCGCTGTGTTTTATTTCTGGATAAATTTCTGCATTTAGAAGATTGTTTTTTAATGCATCAGTTGCATTAATATAATCAATTCTCCAGCCTTTATTATTGAGCCTTACGCTGGGGAAGCGCTGGCTCCACCAGCTGTACCTGTGCGGCTCCGGGTGAAAAACCCTAAAGCTATCTATCCACCCGGCATCAAAAAACCGGGTAAACCATTCCCTTTCTCCGGGCAAAAAACCAGATGAGTTTTTATTTCCTTTTGGGTCGTGTATATCTATTTCATTATGGGCAATATTATAATCACCACAAAGGATAATTTTAGGGTTTTTCTTTTTTTCTTTTTTAAGATAATCCATTATTTCATCAAGCCATTGGTATTTATAGCTTTGCCTTTCATCGCCGGATGTGCCCGAAGGAAAATATGCGTTGATGATTTTAATATCGCCAAATTGCAGCTCAATCACCCTTCCTTCGCTATCGCTTAAATGGTGCCCAGTGCCGGTTTTTACTGCATTGGGTTTTATTTTAGTTAAAACGGCAACTCCGCTATATCCTTTTTTTTGTGCGCTGAACCAATAGTGGGAGTATCCTGCTTTTTCAAATAATTTTGTATCTACATCTTCTGCAGTGGCTTTAATTTCCTGGAGGCAAATTACATCTGCCGGGTTGCTGCTGAGCCATTCTAAAAAACCTTTTTTAATGGCAGCACGTATACCGTTTACATTGTAAGAAATAATACGCATGTAATTATGATTTAGTAAGGTTATTCCAAAACGGGGTTTAACCATTTTTCTGCTTCTTCTATACTCATTTCTTTTCGGCGGGCATAATCTTCTGCCTGGTCTTTATCAATTTTACCAACGCCAAAATAATGGCTTCCGGGATGCGCAAAATACCATCCACAAACACTTGCAGGAGGGCTCATAGCAAGGCTTTCCGTAAGTTCAATGCCAATATTTTTGGTTACTTCCATTATTTCAAACAGTTTGTATTTTTCCGTATGTTCCGGGCAGGCCGGGTAACCTGGAGCTGGCCTTATGCCTTTATATTCTTCTTTGATTAACTGGAAGTTGCTGAGGGTTTCCTGTTTATCGTAGCCCCAAAATTCTTTACGGGTTAACTGGTGCAGGCATTCTGCAAAAGCTTCTACAAACCTGTCGGCCAGTATTTGCACCATTATTTTATTGTATTCATCATTTTCTTTGGCAAATTTTTCAATATGCTGTTTGGCGCCGTGTATGGCTACGGCAAATGCGCCCATATAATCAGTTCCAAATTTTTCGGGCTTTACAAAGTCAGCCAAAGAAAAACTGGGTTGGCCCGGGGCTTTTTTTAATTGCTGGCGAAGGCTCTCCAGTTTTACAACTTTGCCATTTACAGTAAGCGTAATAGTATCTTTATTATTGCTGCTTGCCGGCCAGTAGCCTACAATACCATCGGCAATAAACCATTTTTCTGCTATAATTTTTTCTACTAATTTTTGGGCATCCTGGTAAAGTTTTTTTGCTTCTGTGCCAAATTTTTCATCTTCCAGTATTGCCGGGAACCTTCCGGGCATTTCCCATCCTATAAAAAAAGGGCCCCAGTCAATATAAGGGGCAATAGTTGCCAGGTTAAAACTTTTAAGCACTTTTACGCCATCTACCGCTGGCTTTACCGGTATAAAATTTTCCCAGTCAAAATTTTCTTTATTAGCCAAAGCATCGGGGTAACTGATTAAAGGTTTTGCGGCACGTTTATTTAAAAATTGTGTTCTTACGCCATCATATTCCTTAGCTATATTGTTTAAAAAATTTTGTTTTTGATCTTTGTTTAAGAGGCTGTTTACTACCGTTACGCTGCGGCTTGCATCCAATACATGCACCACGCCGTTATCGTATTTGGGCGCAATTTTTACGGCAGTATGGGTGCGGCTTGTTGTGGCGCCGCCAATAAGTAATGGTAAATCCATTCCCTTGCGCTTCATTTCGTGGGCAACATGTATCATTTCATCCAGCGAAGGGGTAATTAATCCCGAAAGGCCGATGATAGCAGCGCTGCATTTTACGGCTTCTTCTAAAATTTTATCGGCAGGAACCATTACACCCAGGTCCACAATATTAAAACCGTTGCAACCCAGTACAACACCTACTATATTTTTTCCAATATCGTGTACATCGCCCTTTACTGTTGCCAATAGTACGGTTGGCGCATTGCTTGCGCTTAGTTTTTCTGCCTCTATAAACGGATGTAAATACGCAACGGATTTTTTCATTACCCTGGCGCTTTTTACCACTTGCGGTAAAAACATTTTACCGGCGCCAAATAAATCGCCAACAATATTCATTCCATCCATTAAAGGGCCTTCAATTACATCCAGTGGCTTGGGTAATTTTTTTCGGGCTTCTTCGGTATCTTCTTCAATATAATCGGTAATGCCATTTACCAGCGAATGTGCCAGCCTTTTTTCTACCGGTTCTTTTCGCCAACTTTCATCTTTTACAATTTCTTTGCCTTTTGATTTTACGGTTTCTGCAAAAGCAATTAATTTTTCGGTGGCTTCATTATTGCTATTATTGCGGTTGAGGATTACGTCTTCACATAAGTTTTTGAGAACAGGTTCTATTTCATCATATACTACTAAAGCGCCTGCGTTTACAATGCCCATATCCATACCGGCCTTAATGGCATGATACAAAAAAACGGCATGTATGGCTTCTCTTACATGGTCGTTACCACGAAAGGAGAATGAAACATTGCTTACACCACCGCTAATTTTTGCAAGCGGCATCAATTGCTTTATTTCTTTTGTGGCTTCAATAAAATCTACCGCATAATTATTGTGCTCTTCCATGCCGGTGGCAATGGCAAAAATGTTGGGATCGAAAATGATGTCTTGCGGGGGAAAGCCTACTATATCTGTAAGTATTTGATAGGCACGATGACAAATTTCTACTTTTCGTTGCCTCGTATCTGCCTGGCCGGTTTCATCAAAAGCCATTACAATTACGGCTGCGCCAAAATTGTGGCACACGGTTGCCTGCTCAATAAATTTTTCTTCACCTTCTTTTAATGATATGGAATTTACAATGCACTTTCCCTGGATGCATTTTAAACCGGATTCTATAATTTCAAACTTGCTGCTGTCAAGCATTACGGGTATTTTGGCAATATCGGGCTCGCTTTGCAATAGGTTTACAAATGTTTGCATAGCTTTTACACCATCCAGCAAGGCATCATCCATATTAATATCCAGTACCTGGGCGCCGCTTTCCACCTGTTGCCTTGCAACGGTGAGCGCCTCTTCAAATTTATTTTCTCTTATGAGGCGGGCAAATTTTTTACTACCGGTAACATTTGTTCGTTCTCCAACATTTACAAAATTTGTTTCGGGTCGTACTATCAATGGTTCTAAACCAGACAGGCGTAAATAGGGCTGTATTGTATTCATTAAATAAGAATGTAAAAAGTATACTGCACAAATTTAATACAAAACTATGTGCGTTAAAAGCAGAATTGCTTTATGTTCCTTAAATAGAAAATAAAAAAATAAACGATGGTTTTTGCCGGGTTATACAATTAAATATTTAAACCGCCGCATACGCTGATGGTTTGGCCGGTAATATAACTGCTTAAATTACTGGCAAGAAATAGGGAAACATTGGCAATATCTTCTGTGGAGGCAAAACGGCCAAGGGGAATACCTGCTTTGTATTTTTCTGCGCCTTCGCCGTCTTTTAAGTAAGCCGTCATGTCGGTTTCTACAAAACCCGGGGCAATAGCATTGCAGCGTATGTTTCGGCTGCCAAGTTCTTTGGCCACACTTTTTGTAAACCCTATAATGCCTGCCTTGCTGGCTGCATAGCTGCTTTGGCCGGCATTACCCATTTCGCCAATTACCGAACTCATATTAATAATGGAACCCGACTTTGCTTTCATCATTACTTTTATTACCTGCTTTGTCATATTAAAAACACTGTTCAGGTTCACTTGTATTACATCGTTCCATTGCTCCAGGCTCATGCGTAATAATAGATTATCTTTAGAAATACCGGCATTATTTACACAAATATCTACGGAGCCAAATTCTTTTATTACATCGTTTACAAAAATTTCACACTGGGTAAAATCGCCTGCATTACTTTTATATGCTTTTGCTTTTATGCCTAAGCCTTTCAGCTTTGTTTCAAGGGCCGTTGCTTTTTCGGCGCTGCTATCACTCACATACGAAAAAGCCACATTGGCGCCATTTTCGGCAAAAAGAATGGCAATAGCTTCTCCAATGCCCCTTGCAGCGCCAGTTACAATTGCCGTTTTTCCCTGTAATAATTTCATAAACCCTGGTTTTATAGGCAACAAAAATAGCTGTTTCTGTTGTTTCTTGATCTATGTCAATGATAAACACGGGATAAAGGGCGAATTTTGTGTTATAAAATTTAAAAATATGTCAATAGTAAAATGGACCTTAGACCCGGCGCACAGCGAATTGAGTTTTAAAATAAGGCACATGATGATTGCCAATGTGCAGGGTTTATATAAAAATTTTATCGCTTCTATTGAAGCAAATGGAGATGAATTTAACCAAGCTAAAGTAAGCGCTTCTGTAGATGTGGGTTCTATCTTTACCAATAATGCCGACAGGGATACCCATTTAAAATCGGCCGATTTTTTTGATGCTGCTAGTTTTCCGCAAATGGTTTTTGAAGCGTTACAATTTGAGCAAAAGAGTTCAGGTAATTATACCCTTGCCGGCAACTTAACTATAAAAAATATTACAAAGTCCATTACTCTTGATGTGGAATGTGGTGGTATTTTAAAAGATCCTTACGGAAATATAAAAGCCGGCTTTTCATTTACCGGAAAACTAAACCGTAAAGACTGGGGCTTAAACTGGAATGCAACCCTTGAATCCGGTGCTGTGCTGGTGAGCGATGAAGTAAGGCTTATGGGTGACCTGCAATTTGTAAAATCACAATAAAAGAATATAAAGTTTGAGAAATAAAAAAACCACGGGTTTGATACCGTGGTTTTTTTATTTTAATATATTTAAACAGCCTCTGCGCTCATTTTTTTTGCTTCTTTTTTTCTTTCTTCCTCATCTAAAATAACTTTTCTCATGCGGATGCATACAGGTGTTACTTCAATACATTCATCCTGTTGGATATACTCCATGCATTCTTCCAGTGTCAATTGGGTTTTGGGGGCAATATTGGTGGCAGCATCGCTTCCGCTGGCACGCATATTAGTAAGTTTTTTACCTTCTACCACATTTACCACAAGGTCGCCGGGTTTTATATGCTCGGCTACAATTTGGCCGGAGTAAACATCTTCTCCCGGATCAATAAAAAAGGTTCCCCTGTCCTGCAGTTTGTCTATAGAGTAACCTGTACTGGTGCCGCCTTGTTTTACAAGCAATACGCCATTATTGCGCCCGGGTATTGGGCCTTTCCAGGGTTTGTAATCTATAAAGCGATGCGCCATAACGGCCTCACCTGTTGTTGCCGTAAGCATTTGGGTTCTTAACCCTATTAATCCACGGGATGGAATTTCAAATTCAAGGTGCTGCATTTCACCCTTGGTATCCATTACATGCATTTCGCCTTTACGGCGGGTTACCAGGTCAATTACTTTGCTGGCAAATTCTACCGGTACATCCACCACCAGGGTTTCGTAAGGCTCGCATTTGGCACCATTAATTTCTTTTACAATTACCTGCGGCTGTCCTACGGTAAGCTCATAACCTTCACGGCGCATGGTTTCAATTAATACACCCAGGTGCAAAATGCCACGGCCATAAACCACAAAACTTTCTCCTCTTTCACTGTCTTCTACCCTTAGTGCAAGATTTTTTTCTGTTTCTTTTATTAAGCGGTCACGCAGATGTCGGCTGGTTAAAAATTTTCCGCCGGATTTTTCTGCATTACCAAAAAAGGGAGAATTGTTAATGCCAAAAAGCATGTTCATGGTGGGTTCATCAACACTAATTACAGGTAATGCTTCGGGGTTTTCAAAGTCGGCTATTGTATCGCCAATATTAAAATCTTCAAGGCCTACCACGGCACAAATATCTCCAGGCAAAACTTCGGTAACTTTCTTTTTGCCCATACCTTCAAATACGTATAATTCTTTTACCCTCGATTTTTTTATTGTTCCATCTGTTTTAACTAGTGAAATAGGTTGGTTTTCTTTAATAACTCCCCGAGTTACTTTACCTACGGCAATTCGGCCCAAAAAGGAGCTGTAATCAAGCGAAGTGATTTGTAACTGAAGCGTACCTACTTCTATTTTTGGAGCAGGTACATATTTAATAACACCATCTAATAGCGGTGTAATATTATCTATTTCAACCAGTGAGTTATTAAACCAACCGTTTTTACCCGAGCCGTAAAAAGTAGGAAAATCCAATTGTTCTTCTGTGGCATCCAGCGTAAAAAACAATTCAAAAACGGCATCATGCACTTCATCGGGGCGACAATTTGGCTTATCGACTTTATTAATAACTACAATGGGTTTTAAGTTAAGTTGCAGGGCTTTTTGCAGTACAAACCTGGTTTGCGGCATTGGGCCTTCAAAAGCATCTACCAATAAAATTACACCATCGGCCATTTTAAGCACTCGCTCTACCTCGCCGCCAAAATCACTGTGCCCGGGTGTATCAATTACATTTATTTTTGTACCGTTGTATTCTACAGCAGCATTTTTGCTAAAAATGGTAATTCCCCGTTCTTTTTCAAGATCGTTATTATCCATAATTAATTCACCGGTAGCCTGGTTTTCTCTAAACACTTTTGTAGCATGTAAAATTTTATCAACCAGTGTGGTTTTGCCATGGTCAACGTGGGCAATAATAGCAATGTTGCGAATGTTCATTTAAGTTAAATTAAGGGTTTAGATTTTGATGCACCGTGATGCCGTTAAACCCAAAGCGGGCGCAAAGGTATTGTTTTTTGGCCGCTTAAAGAAGCTTTTTTTGAATAAATTAAGAGCTTGATTTTAAAGTTCAGAAAGGCTAAAAGGGTATAAAAAACACTTGAATGAAGCAGTTTTATCAAAACTTTAAGCCGGAAAACAGAATTTTAATAAATATATAATCGTCATTTAATAGTTCAAAATAAAAATCCATGAAAATATTAAGTACACATAAAAACCCCAGACAGAGTGCCTTACCCAGCTTAATACTTTGCATTGTACTGGATGTAATTGGTATGGCCAGTTTTACTATACCTTTTATAGGGGAATTTTCTGATGTGATTTGGGCGCCACTATCCGGCTTAGTTTATAACCGACTTTTTGGTGGTAAAATGGGTGTGTTTGGGGGAATGTTCAGCTTTTTGGAAGAAGCGCTACCCTTTACCGATATTTTACCCACTTTTACTTTAAGCTGGCTTATAAGGAGGAGAAACCTGCAAAAAGAGGCAAAACCGCTGCATACCATACTACTAAGCGCCCAATAACAGTATTAAATACTGTTTAATCTTTTTTTCTGCTTCTTATGGAGCAGTTTTTTTATTTTTGAGAAAACTATTAATTATGAAAACAATATTTCTACTGTTCATTTCTATTTTAGCAGTAGCCGTTTTACCGGCCCAACCCAATTTTACTGCATTGCAATTGAACCCGGTTTATCCCGGTCAGAATTCGGGTGTTGAATTTGTTTATAACCAATCCCTTTCTTCGCTTATAAGAAAAGAACCGATAAAAGTTGCCGTATATCTTATTGGCAAAGAAATAAAGGCAATGGAGCCAACCTTAAAACACTATGGCTCTAACTATAAAGGCTGGGTACAAACCGATAGCACAACCAATGCTATTGCATTTGTGTTTTATGCAGGAGAAGAAAAAGATGTAAACGCCAATAAAGGATATGTGGTTCCGGTTTACAATAATAAAAAAGAACCAGTAAGTGGCTATTATGGCGCTGCTGCAAATTTATGGGGCGGTGGAATGTCGGATTATTTTTTAGGTATTGAAGCCAATACCGGCGTGGCTTTAATGGTACTGGAAGAAGGTATTGCAAAGGACCCTCAATTAAAATACGACCCTGAATTTTTAGGGAACTATTTCAACTTTTTATCCCGTGCAAAGAAAAAAGAGGCTAAACACTTAATTACAAAAGAGCTGCAATTATTTGCAGCTAAGCCCAACCTTAGCGAAATAGATTATACCCTTATTGCGCAATGGTACGACAGGTTTAAAGAAAAAAATGTTGCAGACAGTTTCCGCAACATTATGAAAACCACTTATCCTAAAGGAAACTGGGTAAAAGCAGACGCAACCAATGCATTGGTGCTAAGCCTGAGGGCAAAAAAACCGGCCGATGAAAAGAAAGCCCAGGTAGAGGAATTTTTGAAACAAAACAGTTCCGATAACCAGGAATCTATTAAAGAATTTTTACAGCAGCAAGTAGCCAATGCTTACGTACAGGAAAAAAACTGGAAGGGCCTTTTTGAATATGCCAAAAATTTAACGGCAGCCAGCCGTGCGTCTATGTTTAATAATGTAAGCTGGAATATGGCCGAAGAAGGAATAGAAAATATACAGGAAGCAAAACGTATGAGCTACGAAGCCACAAGCTGGGCAGAAAATGAAGTAAAAGCGCCAACAGAAAAAAAGCCTGCTATGCTCACCGGCCTGCAATGGGAAGAACAGCGCAAAAGAAACTTTGCCATGTATGCCGATACCTATGCATTTATTTTATACCAAAATGAAACGTATAAAGAAGGGTTACCCTATGCAAAAAGTGCTGCAACCTATAATAAATTTGCCGATGCCGAATACAATGAACGCTATGCATTGCTGGCAGAAAAAGCCTTGCCAGCTTCAGAAGCCCAAAAGCTAATTGAAGGATTTGTAAAAAGTGGTAAAGCATCTGCAAAAACAAAAGCTGCTCTTAAAAATATATATGTAAAAGAAAAAGGAAGCGATACCGGCTATGCAGCTTATTTAACAAACCTGGAAGAAGAAGCAATAATTGCCCGTAGGGCTGAAATTGCTAAAGGCATGATTAATGAACCTGCACCAGCTTTTGCCCTTAAAGATTTTGAAGGGAATAGCGTAAGCCTGGCAAGCCTTAAAGGAAAAGTAGTAGTAGTGGATTTTTGGGCAACATGGTGCGGGCCTTGTATTGCATCAATGCCAGGAATGAAAAAAGCCCAGGATAAATATAAAGGCAACCCAAATGTGAAATTTTTATTTGTAGATACCTGGGAAAAAGTAGATAACAAATTACAAAATGCCAAAGATTTTATGACCAAAAAAGGGTATGATTTTCATGTATTGCTTGATACGGAAGATAATGTAGTATCGGATTTTAAAGTAAGCGGCATCCCTACAAAATTTATTGTGGATGGCAAGGGCAATATTCGTTTTAAAGCCGTAGGTTTTGACGGAAATGACGATGCGCTTGTTGAAGAACTTACCACAATGATTGAGCTTGCAGGAAAATAATATTGAAAATAATATTGCCATGAAACCGATTGGAGATTTAAGAAAAGTGTATGAAAAAGAGACTTTATCAGAATCCTGCGTTGCAAAAAATCCATTAGATCAATTTTCGCTATGGTGGAAAGACGCAGTTGATAATAAAGTAGATGAAGCCAATGCCATGACGCTGGCTACAGCCGGTGAAGACGGCGCCCCACATGCAAGGATTGTTTTACTAAAAGGATTTGATAAAGACGGCTTTGTTTTTTTTACCAATTATCAAAGCCATAAATCACTGCAAATAATCCAAAACCCAAAAGTATCTTTACTTTTCTTTTGGCGAGAACTGGAACGGCAGGTACGTATAGAAGGCACTGCACTAAAAATAAGCGACGCAGATAGTGATGCATATTTTAACAGCAGGCCTTATGAAAGCCGTATTGGCGCATGGGTATCTGCCCAAAGTGAAATAATTGCATCCAGGGAAATACTGGAGAACAAAGTGAAAGAAATGGAAAAAAATTTTGAAGAAAAAACTATTGAACGTCCAAAGTTTTGGGGAGGCTTTTGCGTACAACCCCATAGTTTAGAATTTTGGCAGGGAAGGCCCGGCCGCTTACACGACCGGCTATTATATTCACTAAAGGAGGATAATAAGTGGACTATTTCCCGGCTTTCACCGTAATGCCATTAAATAAAGGACTTTGTAGTACTTTTTCATAAAAACATTCGTAAAATTACTATTTTATTTTTGAAAAATCTAATAGATATTTGCAATAACCTTTCATAATCAATAATCTGTATCGCCCTATGCAACAGGTTCCCGGTATTGTAATTTTGCTTTCAGTTTTATCAATTGCTATTGTTGCAACAGGTATGCTGCTGGATTTTTTCTTTAAAGTTTGGTGGGTTTTCCTTTTTTCATTTGTAAGCGGGTTTATTATGCTTGCAATTGCCTTATTTATTCTGCTGCATAAACTATTAAAAAAAGATTACAACAAGTAATCTTTTATCTAACACTTTTCTTTAAGAATTTATTAACTACCTAAAAGGTTTTGAAAATAAACCTTGAAGCATCTCTCTTGTCTGAATTTTATAGACAAGAATCAACTATTTCCTAAATAACTAAATTAACGATCATGAACAAAGTTTTACTTTCTTTATCCATAGTAGCAGCATTTACTGCTTGCAAACAGAGTCAACAAAAAAATGAAACGGAAACCCCACTTTTGCTATCGCCCAATACTGCTTATCAAAACAGCAGTTTAACCGATACGGCATTGAATTTAAATGAGCAAAAGCAGGCGACACAAGCACCAAGAATAATTGAAAAAACAACAATTATTTACCGCAATGCGCCGCAAAAATCGCCTAAATCCCCTAAGCCCGTTTTTGAATCCGAGCCCACGGCTACAACAAACCCTAGTGCACCAGAAACAAAAGATTCTACCCAGTCAGGAGGCACAGCCTCTGTTGAAACGGGAAATACCAATGGCCAGTTAGATGGAGCTGATGCTGATACCAAAGAAGAAAAAAAGGGTATAAGTAAAGCGGCAAAAGCTGCAATAATTGGTGCTGTTGGCGGAGCTGTTGCCGGTGCGGTAATTGGCAAAAATGGTAAAGGTGCCATAATTGGAGGCGTAATTGGTGCAGCTGGTGGTTATGTGCTTGGCAGAAAGCAGGATAAAAAAGACGGCCGGGTAAACTAACAGCCTATTAAAAGGTAAACCCTATTTAAATATTTCCCGCCTGTGCAAAGGCGGGTTTTTTTATTTTCCTAAAGCTGAAACTATAATTCCATTGAAAAAAAACCGTATATTAGACATCCTAATTATGAGCTCATGAAAAAATCTTTACTGATTTTGGTTGCCTGTATTTTTTCAGGCACCATTTATGCCCAAAGCCTTTCAGTAGTAAGTATGGATAGGTCTGGCGATAAAATACTTTTGTGTTTTAGAACCATAGATAATGCGTTGATTAATGTTTCTAAAGAAGGGCAATTGGTTGGCTATGGCATGGAAAATTTGCAAAGACAAAATTTGCATTGGATGTTTCCACCACAACTGGATCCATATATGGGCCGTGTGGAAAATTATTCAGATAACGAGGATGTGAACTTTAGAGGAAAAGTAAAATATATAGGGCAAACAATGATTACTTACTATGCCTCCTATGATAAAGATGAACTTCGTGGAAAGATAAAATCTATTGGCGCTACCGATTTTGTATATTTTGAAAGTTACAGCGATAACTCCTTTTCTGGCAATATGCAAAGGGCAGGAAACAACAATTTCACCTATTACAGTTCTTTTGATAATGAAGCGCTAAAAGGAAAATTTAAAACTATTGGAAATACCGGCCTAAGCTATTATCCTTCTTTTGAAGATAAAGCTATAAAGGGAAGAATTAAAAATATTGGAACAGACAATTTTACTTACTATACATCTTTTGACCGCAAAGGTTACCAGGGTGCTCAAAAATCTGGCTTTCAAACTAAGTTTATAAACAGCATTAGGTTCCAGGTATTCCCTTAATGGAAATTTAATTATTCACCAACCATATCTATATCTCTTTCATTATCCCAATTGGCTTTTACCGTTAACTTTTGAGATAAGGTAACGGCAATTTCGGGTTGACGTTTTGTGTTATAATCACCCGGGTCCCATTTTCCGTTTTGGTTGTTATCGTACAAAACCCTTAATTCATAATCTCCGGGTAGTATCATATTGTTTTGCCATGTACTACCGCCCACTGCAGCCGAAAGTTTAATTTCTTCTCCCTGCACCAGTTGTAAAACAGGGTGTTTTGTTAAATCCAGGTTTTGAAACCTCAATTGTATGGCACCGTAATCTTCTTTGCTAAAAGTTTTAAATCTTAGCGTATCGTTTTTGGTAATTTTTAAACCTATACTATCTTCAAACGCCGCTTGCTGGATTAATAATACATAATCTTTATTGGCAATCCAGGGTACTTTAAATGAAAAAATCCTTTGCGTACTGTCTGTAGTAATAGAAAAGGGCAAAGGCAAATAATTGGTGTCGGTGAGAGATACTTTGCTGCTGTCAAAATTTTTTATTTTGTTAGAAAATTTCAAATCAAAATTTTTTAATAAATCCTGTTTATAGGGGCTGGATAAGTTGCTGGTAAACTTTAATTCTTTATCGGGTTGGTTACGCCGGTTAGTTACAGGGTGGCCGGATGTAGTTCTTAAAGGTTGTTGTTTTGGTTTTTCAAGTGCATAGGCATTTAGGAAAAGAGGAGCAGTGGCATTGTTTATTTGAACCGGGGCACTTGCAAAAGCAAATAATTCGGAGCCGGAATTGTAGGTTTTCCCACCATCTTCGTCTTTTAAGGCAAAGGCATAAAAAGTACCTTCCGGCAAATTTTGAAATTGGAATGATCCTTTACCGTCAAGTTTGGCAATATAAAGGGGCCGCTCTTTATAAACGGAGCTGTCAGTAATATTTTTATAAAGCATTACAAGCAGGGTACTATCTGTTTTGCCGGTTTGGGCAAGGGTTACTTTTCCGGAAAGCGATAAGGAATCAATATAATTGCCGGTAGAAAAAGCATAGCTGAAGTTTTTTAAAATATTTCCTTCATTAACATCTTTTATTGCATTACCAAATTGCAGGGCGTAGGTTATATTTTCTTTTAACGTGTCCCGCAGTTTTATTACCAGCGTTTTTAAGTTGCCGCTTACGGTTGGGTTTTTTTGGGGTAATGGAGAAACCAAAAGGTTGTTCTGAATATTTTGTATATCAATATATTCATTAAACAACAGGGTAATTTTATTACCGCTAAAGTTTATGGTATTTATTTCGGGGGTTGCCTTAATCAATACCGGAGCTAAAGAATCTTTGGGGCCTCCTGATGGGTAGCCCATTTGGGCACAGCCACTACTTATAAAAACCAACAAGCCATAAAAGGCCAAAGCCAGTATTGCAGATAGGCAATATTTTACCATGGCGCAAATTTATAACAATACAGGAGCATAGCAGGCAACGAATTGTCAATTGTTTGCAGAAAATATTATTAAAAGTTGTTAAAACTTACCTTATAGCAGCCCTTTTTCATAGGCAAGGTGAAGTGCCTGTGCCCGGCTATTTACATGCAGCTTTTGATAAATATTAACCACGTGTTTTTTTGCGGTATTGGTGCTGATATTTAATTTTTGGCCAATTTCTTTATAAAATAAGCCTTGAACCAGCAATTGAAGTATCTCCATTTCTCTTTGCGAAAGATCGAAAAAATTTTTTTCGATTGTATTTGCTTTGGCTTTTTTTATAGTAAGTTCATTTTTTTGAACCAATTGTAAAATTTTATGTGCAATACCGGGCGAAATTGGCCCCGCACCGTTTTCATGCATTTGCCAAAGCATTTCTGCAATATTTTCTGCACTCTCATCTTTTAAAAGATAGCCATAAGCCCCGGCTTTAATGGCTTTAAATATTTTTTCTTCATCATCAAAAATGGTGAGCACAACAAATTTAATACTGGGGTAAAACGATGAGCCGGCAGCAATGGCATCTACGCCATCCATTTTGGGCATTTCCAAATCCATTAAAGCCACCTGTGGAATATCTATTGCCGGAATAGCTTTCATTTTTTCTAAAAAATCCTTCCCGTCTTCGGCTATAAGGGTAATTTTAAAATTGGGGTTGCGCAGTAATTTATCACGAATAATATTCCGGTTACTAAGCTTATCGTCTATTATGGCAATATTAATGTGCATTGGTATTTAAGCAAAAGTGGTTTTTCATACAAATTTCATTTTTCTAATGCAAACAGGCGCTAATCCAAATAGGTACTATACAACTATTATACGAATAGTAGTTCCGGTATCATTAGAAAAAATACCTAATTCAAACCCTGCTTCCTGGCTGCGCTTCTTCATATTTTCCAATCCATAGCCGGCAGAGTTAAATTCTTTATTATAAACAAAGCCATTTCCATTATCTATTACCTCAATTACCCATTTATTATTTTCCTCAAAGCTGTTAATAATGAGATTTGAAGCATTACTATGCTTTATGGCGTTGGATAGGGCTTCCTGTACAATGCGTACCAGGTTTAAGGCTTTGGAATAATGCAAATAATAACCTGCCGGAGCATTACCTTTTATAAAAAAAGATTTAGTGGGATAATACCGGTTAAAAGGCTGAATAAAATTTTTTAACCTCATCAGGCATTCTTCTGCGGAATATTTTTCTTTTTTTAAAGCCCAAATGGTTTCCCTTAATGCTGTAATAATATCTTTTGAGGCATATTTCAGGTCAGTCATGAGCAATGTTTTTTTGCTTTCTTCTTTTTCTTCCTCCAAAAGTTGGGTATTGTATAACACTGCATTGGCGTAAGCACCTACACTGTCATGCAGGTTCCTGGATATGCGTTCCCTTTCTACCTGCATTTTTTGTTCTTCTTCTAATGCTTTTAGTTTATGCTTGAATTTAGACCTTAGATAAAAATAAACGCCACCAATTGTAATGAGCAGGGAAAGAAATATAATGCCAGTAATAAACCACCACGTTTGCCAAAAGGGAGGATTAATAACTATATAGATTTCTTTTAATGGTATTGGGTTTTTGTCCAGAGACCTTGATGCCGACACCTGTAATACATATTTGCCCGGGGGCAATAAGTAACGTATGGCTTGTTGGTTGAGTAATTGAATCCACGAGCCATCAAAGCCTTTCATGCGGTAATTATAAAAATATTGATCAGGGTTTTGCGGTCCAATGGCAATAAAATCAAATGACAGGGAATTTAAATTATAAGGCAGAGTAATTTTTTTTATTTTCCAAATTGCAGAATCTCCAAAAATATTAATGCCATTCGATTTAATATCTGTAAGCAGGATACTTATATTTTCAGTTATAGCTACAATATTTTGAGGATAAAAACTGCTAATGCCTTTTACCCCGCCAAAAAACATTTCTCTATCCTTATCAACAGCAGATACATTGGTATTAAATTCATTTTCCTGCAACCCATCCTGTCGGGTAAGGTTTAAAACCAGGTTATTTTTACTTATTCTAATAATCCCTTTATTGGTACTGCACCAAAGCTGGCCCAGCTTATCTACCTCAATGGCATAAATACATTCATCGGGCAATCCCCATTTTTTATCCCAATGCTGCAGCGTTTTTCCTGTAGTGTCTATTTTAAAAACACCTTTATTGGTACCCATAAATATTTCAGCATTTGGCCCTTTTACAAAACTGCGTACACCGGCTGTATTGGGGAAGTATATTTTTTTTACAATTTTTATGGATGCTGTATCCAGGAAAAAGAGGGAATCGTTTACATGGCTAATAATATATTGGTTGTATACCAAAGCGCTCATTGGGTGGTCTTTAGTAAATGTGTAACAATGAATGGTATTGCGGACAAGGTTTATTTTATAAATATTGTTTTGGGAGGCTATAAGTGCGGTATGGTCATCCAGGTAATCAGTTTTGGTGTAATACTTTACGGCAGGGTTAATAGTAGTATCGGAGCAAAAAATAGTTATAGGCGATAATTGACTTAAATTTTTAGTAAGTTTCCAAACAATTTTTTCTCCCCAAAGAAAAATTAAATAGTCGCCAACGAGGTTTTTAATTATGGCAACAGGTGTGGTATTATGTTTAATTTTTGGAAAAAATTTTATCGTCTTTTTTACTTGTTGTAAAGTGTCAAATATTATTAATCCGTCACCCCTTATTCCGGCCAGAATTTTATTGTTAACCTTATCGGGGAGTACACAGTTAACAAACTTGTTTTCGGCGTGGCTATCACTATAAATATTTATGGGAAAATTATTTTTAATAATTTTTCGAATACCGTCCTGAATAGTGCTTGCGATAAGGTTTCCAAAATTATCTACTTTGATTCGGGATATAGCGGAACTTGTACTAATGGGCTGTCCCTGGAAATTTAAAATTTCAGATTTTGGGTATAGGGAGTTCGCATCCGACTCATAAATTTTATTATCAAAAACATAAACAAGTTTATTGTCCCAACATTGAATGAAAGACCGTAAGTCTCTTTTGGCTGTTATTGTACTTAAATTTTTAAGGGAAGAAGTTTTTCCATTGGTAAAATTGATGCTGTATAAAATTCCCTTTTGGGTTTTTAGAAAAAAAATGGCTTCGTTGCTGCTATTTAAGTATATGCTGGACGGTAGTACATCATCAATTATTATGGACTTTGTTGCATGAGTGGGTTGAGTAAAATTCCAAAGTATTAAAAAATTACCCTGGCATAATATTATTTTACCCTGGGTAATATTGCTAAAGTATTTGTAGTCATCCCTAATTATGGATGAAGGAAAAATGAGAGGCGTTTTTGATACTTCTTTAAAAGATCCGGTAGCATCTAATCCTACAATTTCATCATAGTAATTCCATAAGTAAACCACATGGTTATATTCCCCTAAAAAAACTGTTCCTTTTGCTTGTGTTTTATTCAGTTTTGCCACTTGTATAAAATAGTTGGAGGCTACATTGTACAAACTAATACCCTGGGCATGTTTAATTAATAGATCACCGGAACTAAGCCTTAAAAAACTTACAAATTTATCATCGGGCAGCCCGTTTTGAACCGGGATATTTGTAAAGGAGCTGCCATCAAACTTTTGAATACCATTGGGAAAAGCAATCCAGCAATAATTATTTTTATCAAAAGCCATATCCAAAATACTACTTTGCAAAAGGCCATTATTTACACTGTAACTAAAGGTATTATAGCGTTTTACTAACTGGGCTGCTGTAAAAAGCGGAAAGTAAAGTAAAAAAGCAAGGTTATATATTATCCTTAACGGCATATTGAAGTGCGTAGATTTTTTTCAATTTACAAAAACTAATAATGAAAGCAGTAAATACTATCCAAATGGATTATTGGCAGTTTATTTTCCTTTCGTTTGTTTTGTAAAGAGTTAATGCATACAACAAAAGGTCTTTATTTTATAATGGGGGTAATAAAAACAGAATTTAAATTTTTTATACCGGGATGCCCGCTCCGGATAAAGTAGCCGGGCATTAGGGGTTGCTTCGGTGCTTTTTTCGGGGATTTTATTTTCGGGTGAATTTTTAAGTGTGCAATTTTAACTATAAATGCTGCAGTTTTTACTGCGGCATTTTAATTTTAAGCAAAAAAAAGCGGAAACTTTAAGTTTCCGCTTTTAGCAAAATAAGGTTTAACCCAACGCCACTCTTTTGAATTCGGTAACTTTTAAATTGGGGTTGATGCTTTTTAAATAGTCAGCAACAGATTTATTGTTATCCTTTACAAAAGCCTGGGCAAGTAATGTATTTTCTTTAAAAAATTTATTGAGTTTTCCCATGGCAATTTTTTCGGCCATTTCAGCAGGTTTACCTTCTGCTTTAACCACTTCAATTGCAATATTTTTTTCTCTTTCTACCACATCGGTGGGTATTGAAGTTTCGTCAACAGCCAATGGGTTCATTGCGGCTATTTGCATGGCTACATCTTTACCGGCTTCTTCTGCCTGCATGGTTAAACCTACCAGCACACCCATGCGGTTGGCTCCATGTATATAGCTGGCTACATAAGGGGCTTCAATTCTTTCAAATTTAGAGATGCCAATTTTTTCGCCAATTGCTGCAAGCTTATCATTGATAAGATCAGAAACTTTTGCGCCATTTATAGTTACAGCGTTTAGTTCATCTGCAGATTTTACATTGTTGGATATTGCGGCATCAGCAATGCTTTGGGCAAAAGCCACAAATTCCGCATTTTTACTTACAAAGTCAGTTTCGCAACTGATACATACTACAAATCCTGTTTTGTTGTCGGTTGTAGTTTGTGCAATTACCACTCCTTCTTTTGCTTCCCTGTCGCTTCGTTTTGCTGCAACTTTTTGCCCTTGTTTACGCAGCCAGTCAATTGCTGCTTCAAAATCCCCATTTGCTTCTGTTAATGCTTTGCGGCAGTCCATCATTCCGGCGCCGGTTGCCTGGCGAAGTTTGTTTATGTCTGCTGCTGTAATTGTTACACTCATTTTTATTGCTCCATAATTCCCCCGGGGGGAATTTAATTTTACGGTTAAAAATTTATTTAAATCCAGCTTACTTAGCTGCAGGCTTTCTGCCACCACCTCCTGCGCTGGGGAAACGGCGTTTAGTTCCTCCGGTTCCACCACTACTACGGCTGCGTTTGCCTTTATCATCGCCTTCTGCATCTTTTTGTTCAAAACGGGATGCCCTTGCTGCTGCAGATTCTTCTACTTCATGCTGTTCTTCATCATCTTTGCTGCTTTGGCGCTCCTGCAACCCTTCTGCAATTGCGGCAGTAATGTAATTGGTAATAATGGCAATTGATTTTGTTGCATCATCGTTTGACGGAATGGCAAAATCAACTTTATTGGGATCGCAATTGGAATCTACCATACCAAAGGTGTTGATGCCAAGCTTTTTTGCTTCTGCCAAAGCAATATGTTCGTGTCCAATATCTATCAAAAATAAAGCGGCAGGTATACGGCTTATTTGCGCAATACCACCCAATACTTTTTCCATTTTTTCTTTTTCACGGCTCAGGGTAAGTTTTTCTTTTTTGTTTAGGCTTTCGGCGCTTCCGTCGTTAAGCAGTTTTTCAATGCTTTGCATTTTCTTTACACTTTTACGAACGGTGTTGAAGTTGGTAAGCATACCACCAAGCCAGCGTTCGGTAACATAAGGCATATTTACCCGCTGGGCACATTCTGTTACTAATTCTTTAGCTTGCTTTTTTGTTGCAACAAACATGATCTTTTTACCGCTACGGGCAATGGCTTTCATTGCAGCAGCAGCTTCCTGCAAACCTTCTACAGTTTTGTTAAGGTCTATAATATGGATACCTTTTTTTTCTGCAAAAATGTAGGGTAACATTTTAGGGTTCCATTTTTTCTTTAAGTGACCAAAATGAACGCCTGCTTCTAAAAGTTGCTGTTGTAAGGATGTATTATTTTCCATTTAATTGATTTCTTTTTTTGTGTTTAATTGTTTGGGGTTTGCTGCTATAAAACAACAAATGATAATTGCCAAACGTATTAACGTTTTGAGAACTGGTAACTTCTTCTTGCTTTTTTGCGGCCCGGTTTTTTACGTTCTACAGAACGAGGGTCACGCCTTAATAATCCTGCAGCTTTTAAAGTAGGCCTGTAATCGGCACTTAATTCTATAAGCGCACGGGCAATACCCAGTTTTGCCGCTTCTGCCTGGCCTTTTACACCGCCGCCTGTTGCATTAATTACAATCGAATATTTGCCAGTTGCATCTGTCGCTTTTAAGGGCGCTTCTACCTGGTTTTGCAGGTAAACCAAAGGAAAATAGGTTTTGTAATCTTTTCCGTTAATAGTAATAGAGCCTTCTCCTTTACTTAAGAATACCCTGGTTACGGCTTCTTTTCTACGGCCTACTGCGTTTTTTTGCTTTTCCATTTATTTTGAATTATTTTTTTATACCTGAAGTGGCAGGCGTTAATTTAGGAAATGTAAGTTCTTTGGGTTGTTGGGCGCCATGCGGATGTTCGGTTCCGGCATATACAAAAAGTTTTTTAAACAGTTTACGCCCAAGCCTGTTTTTAGGAAGCATCCCTTTTACGGCACGCTCTATGAGTACATCTGGCCGGCGTTTTAATAGATCTTTTGCTGTTTCGGCTTTAAGGCCGCCGGGGTAACCGCTATAGGTTAAATAATCTTTGTCATCTATTTTATTGCCAGTAAATTTTACTTTATCGGCATTTATAATAATAACAAAATCCCCGCAGTCTACGTGTGGGGTGTAAGAAGCCTTGTTTTTTCCTCGAAGAACAGAAGCAACTTTAGCGCACATGCGGCCTACAGTTTGATTAGTACCATCTACAACATACCAGTTGCGTATAACGGTAGCTGCGTTTGCATGCTTGGTGGTGAAATGTAATTTGCTCATATTATTGTTTTTTAGCTTACAACCGGGGCTATCCCCGCCGGTAGTTGAAATAATGTCCGAAATTTTCGGGCTGCAAAGGTAAGGGGTTAATTTGCTTTTCAACAAAGAAAAACCCAGTATTTTTTTAAAGAACTTTTATAAGTTATTGGTTTTTAATAAAAAAATGTTCTATTTTTATAATGATCAATTTGTGCAGGTAGTTTTTTTACTTCTATGCCGTGCCATTTTTTTCCTAAACCTACTGTGAAGCATCTAATATTAATTTTTTTAATTTTTTAATTTTTATTTTATGTCAACAAAAGAAATTACCCTTACACAACTCAGGGATTTGCACCAAAACTATTTAAACCAGAAAGAGCCATTATTGCGTGCAGCCATTAATAAGCCCGAAACCCAATCAGTTTGGTTTGAACTTAACGATGCATTGAGGGATAACCTTAATAGTATTTTAAAAGGCGCTAATGTAGATGGCTTACGTGTTTATTTTACTGCGTATAAAAGCAGGGCCGAAAATGGTTTCCCTGAAGATGCAAAAGATTTGGAGAAAATGAGTGTTGCTCTTGTAGCAACAGAAAGGAGTATTTCTGGCGCATCAATAGACGCTACAAATATTCCTCCGCTAAACCATGGCAACCAACAACCCTAGTTAATGCATTTTAGTACTTTTTTAATTGTAGAGTTTTTAGCTTTGTTAACGGCTATTTATTATTGGAGAGAAACCCGGCATACAAAGCTGCATTATTTAGTGTTTTTTTTAATGTTTATTTGCTGCATAGAAATTATTAGTTTGATTTTGATTAATAATAATATGCGGGCAGAAACAAAATGGGTGTATATAATTTCAGTGCCTGTTGAATTTTCTTTTTATTTATTTCTTATTTATTTGCACGGAGAAAGTTTTAGCAAAAAAGCCAGTTGCATCTTTTTGATATTTTTCAATTTAGCAAATATTGTCGGGCTATTGGCGCAATCTGCTTATAAAGGATCAAATATTTCCATTTTACTGGGTGATATTTGTGTAGCATTAGCAGTGTGTTTTTACCTGGTAAATTTATTTAACAAAGAAACAGATGTACCTTTGTTTCATAATTACTTTTTTTGGATTGCCTCGGGCTTACTGTTGTTTTGCCTTGGGGAAATGGGCTATTTTTTTTTAATTCCTTATATTAAAGCTAATAAATTAGATGAGTTTGGAAAAATGTTTAAATTGATTAATAATAATTTAATGGTTGTTTTGTATGGTTCTTATATTATAGCATTAATAATGCATCACAGGCAATTGAAAAAGAATGCAGCTTGATTTTAAATTTTATTTATTTGGAATTGTAGTAACCATGCTGGTATTGGGGTTTTTTCTTTTGTTGTTAACTACATTGTTTTCTAAAAAGCAACAAAAAAACAAAGCAGAGAAACTCAAAATGCAAAACGAATACCAGCAATCGTTAATTGAAGTGCAGGAGCAAACGCTTACCAATATAAGCCAGGAAATTCATGATAATGTGGGCCAGGTGCTAAGCCTTGCTAAGCTCAACCTAAATAGAGTATATATTGAATACCCCGGAAATGAGGATAAGGAAAAAATTAGCAGTACCGTAGAACTTATTACAAAGGCAATAGAAGATTTAAGGGCCTTAAGCAAAAGCCTAAATGGAGAAATGTTTGTGGATATAGGCTTGCACGAAGCCGTGAAAAGGGAGGTTGGCATATTGCAAAAAGGAGGGTTTATCAATGCAGAATTTATTTCCCTGGGGAAAACATTTGCATTGCCAAGGCAAACAGAAGTGGTGATATACCGTATTGTTCAGGAATGTATCCAAAATGCTATTAAGCATTCCAGTGCAAAAAATATTGCAACCACATTTAAGTATCAGGAACCGGAAATTTTAGTAACAATAGCCGATGATGGAAAAGGGTTTTCCGAAAAAGCAATGATACCCTCAAAGGCCGGCCTGGGTTTAAGAAACATGAAATCGAGGGCGGCGCATATTGGCGCCGATTTAAAAATTAATTCGGCGCCGGGTAAAGGAACGCAGGTAAATATTCACTATGCTCTTTAATAGAAAATAGTATAATGGCAAACATTGTTTTAGTTGATGATCATACCTTATTGCGCAACGGGCTTGCCGGCCTGGTTTTAAGCCTTGGCCATAAAGTTTTATTTGAAGCCAACAATGGTATGGACCTTATTCAAAAAATTAACGAAACACTGGAATTGCCCGATATTGTTTTACTGGATATTAATATGCCCGAAATGGATGGCTATGAAACAGCATCCTGGCTAAAAAAAAACAAACCGTTGGTTTCTATACTTGCATTAAGTATGTATGATAATGAAACCGCTATTTTGCGTATGCTCAGGAATGGCGCTTCAGGATATATTTTAAAAGATTCACATCCGCAGGACCTTCAATTGGCCATTAACGCTATTTTGAACAAAGGATTTTATCATTCTGAATTAATATCGGGCAAAATATTACATGCCTATGCAAAGCCCGATGAAGATGCCGGCAATATGCTAAAAGCCCATGAGTTATCCGACAAGGAAATCCATTTTTTACAATATGCATGCAGCGAATTAACCTATAGGGAAATTGCCGATAATATGGGAGTGAGCCCACGTACTGTTGACGGCTACCGGGATGCCTTATTTAATAAATTAAATATTAAAACCAGGGTTGGCCTTGCTGTTTATGCAATTAAAAGCGGTATTTTTCAAATATAGGTATTTGCTAAAAACCTGCTCCCATATTATATAACACAAAGCTCCAAATATCGGCAGCTTCATCAATAGATTTTGAGGTAGGTTTTCCTGCCCCATGCCCGGCCTTGCTGTCAATGCGTATCAATACAGGGTTTTCGCAGCCCTGAGCTTCTTGTAAAGTTGCTGCAAACTTAAAGGAGTGAGCAGGTACCACTCTATCGTCATGATCGGCAGTAGTAATTAAAGTAGCCGGGTAACAGGTTCCTTTTTTTATATTGTGTAAAGGAGAGTATTTTATTAAATATTCAAACTGATTTATTTTGTCGCTGCTGCCATATTCTACAGCCCAGCCCCAGCCTACGGTAAATTTATGATAGCGGAGCATATCTAAAACACCCACCTGAGGAATAGCCACTTTGAATAAATCAGGCCTTTGCGTTAAGCAGGCGCCTACAAGTAGCCCACCGTTGCTACCTCCTTTAATTGCCAGCTTTGCAGATGAAGTATATTTTTCTTTAATTAAATATTCAGCAGCAGCAATAAAATCATCAAAAACATTTTGCTTGTTTTGTAGCATACCTGCTTTATGCCACTCTTCTCCATATTCACCACCGCCACGCAGGTTGGCTACGCAGTAAATACCTCCGTTTTCAATAAACGGAATGTTGGCAACAGAAAATGCCGGGGTTATATTTATATTAAACCCACCATAGGCATAAAGCATTGCAGGGTTGCTGCCGTTTAATACTAAGCCTTTTTTATAAGTGATAAACATCGGCACTTTTGTACCATCTTTACTGGGGTAAAAAACCTGGCGGGTTTCAAAATTTTCCGGGTTGAATTTTACCTCAGCCTTACGGTATAGGGTAGATTTTCCGGAGGCTATATCATATTTAAAAATTGTAGCCGGATAGGTAAATGAAGTAAATATGTAGTAAAACTCCTTGTCTTCTTTTTTTGATCCAAAGCCAACGGCAGTACCTACACCGGGCAATTGTATGCTGTGCTCAAGTTTGCCCGAAAGATCATGCTGGTTTACTAGGGTATTTGCATCTTTAAGGTAGCCGGCAAATATTTTGTTTCCACCGGTTGTGGCAAAGGTAAGCGGCTCTTTTGTTTCGGGTATAATGCTTTTCCAGTTAGCTTCCGAAGGGTTTTTGGGATCGGCCAAAACTAACTTATAATTAGGGGCCGCACTATTGGTTTTTAGCAGTATTTTATCGCCAATATTATCTACCACATCGGCATTGGTTGAAAAGCCCTGTACAAGCGTAATAAAACCTGTTGCCGATTTGTCCTGTAAATCTTTTATTTTTATTTCGCTGCCATCTGTACCTTCTGCAATGCTTAAAATAAGGAAGCGCTCATCTTCGGTAACGCCGGCGCCTACATATCTCAACGGATGCTCTTTATCTTCATAAATAAGCATGTCTTCTTCCTGGGTAGTGCCTACTTTATGGTAAAATACTTTCTGGTACTCTGTTTTTGCGCTGTACTTTGTTTTTTCTTCTTTGGGTTTGCTGTAGCCACTGTAATAAAAACCATCATCGCCTACCCAACTCATTCCGGTAAATTTTACATATTCAATTTTATCGGAAAGTAATTTTTTAGTATTAAAATCCAGGATATTAATTTCCTGCCAATCACTGCCTGATGCAGAAACTGCATAAGCAAAATAGCGTTGCTTTTTTGAAAAAGCTGTAGCTTGTAAAGCCACTGTACCATCTATGGAAAGTTTATTGGGGTCTATAAGTATTTCCGGCTTACCCTTAATCCCTTTTTGCACATACAGCAGCGCCTGGTTTTGTAACCCGTTATTTTTATAAAATGTAAAATATTCTCCATTTTTTTCGGGTGCAGAATATTTTGGGTAATTCCAAAGCTCGGAAAGCCTTTTGTGTAATTTATTACGAAAAGGGATTTGTTCGAAATAGCTTTGCGTAACCTTGTTTTCTTCTACTACCCATGCAGCAGTATTTTTTGCTGTATCATCCTCCAGCCACCGGTAAGGGTCTTCTATAATTGTTCCAAAATAATTGTCTGACTGGTTTACTTTTTGTGTAGAAGGATATTGAATTTTTTGGGCCATAATTCCTAATGAGATGATACATAAACTAAGTAATATAAAAACTTTCATTTTAATAAATTTTGTGTAATAAAGTTAAATGAAAAAATAACCGTGTGCGCTTAATGTAATTAATACAATGTATAGATATGGTGCTTAATTTATACCCCAAACATTAGCGCCATTCAAATATACGTTCTTCACTTTTGTATTTAATATATTGTTTTCGTTGCATTGCATTAAATCAGTATCTAAAATTATAAAATCTGCCGCTTTTCCTTTTTCCAGGCTGCCCTTTTCATTTTCCTGGAAAGCGGCTTTTGCCGCCCAAATGGTCATGCCCCGTATGGCTTCCTGGCGGCTAAGTGCATTTTCAAAATGAAAGCCGTTTTGGGGAAAACCTTTTGCATCTTTTCTTACTACGGCTGCAAAAAAGGTTTTTATAGGGCTTATATCTTCTACAGGAAAATCGGTGCCTAATGGCATCCATCCGTTGGTTTGTAACAGTTGCTTATATGCATATGAATTTTTTTCCCTTTCTTCACCCAGCCTTTCATTTGTCCAGTACATATCGCTGGTAGCATGTGTGGGCTGTACAGATGGTATAATTTTATAATCTGCAAAAAAGTGAAAATCGTTTTCATTAATTACCTGGGCATGTTCTATGCGCCAGCGCTTATCATTTTTTTCTTTTAAAACGGATGCGTATATTTTTAATATTTGCCTGTTGCCACTGTCGCCAATGGCATGAGTGCACAATTGCAGGTTTGATGTGGCAAGTTTTTGTGCAACCTGCATAAACCATTCGGGTTTGCTCAATAAAAACCCACGCCAGCCTGGCTTATCAGAATAATCCTGTAATAAACATGCGCCCCTACTGCCCAGTGCGCCATCTGCATATAATTTAAACCCGCCAACGGTTAGGTTGCCATTGGTATATCTTCCTTTTTTTATCCAGCTGTCATAATATTGGACAGAATCGGTAAGCAATGCAAAAATTTTAATTTTTAAATCACCGGTTTTTTGCGCTTCTTCAAGTAACTGAACGGTATGCTCACTTATGCCACAATCATGTAAGCTGGTTAGGCCGTTTTTAAAACATGCGGTTTGCATTTTTGTAAAATAGGCTTTGGCCAAAGAATCACTTATTAAAGGAATTTTATTTTCCACTAAATGCATGGCATTATCAATAAGTATACCGGTAGGTTTACCCTTGAGTAATTCAACGCTGCCGCCATCAACTTTTGTTGCTGCTGTAATACCTGCAATTTGTAGTGCAGCGCTATTGGCAATTACTGCATGGCCATCAATTCTTTTTAAATATACCGGCCTGTAGGGAAAAAGGCTGTCGAGTAAATGGTTATCAGGGAATTTTTTTTCCGGCCAGTCATTTTGGTCCCATCCACGGCCGTATAACCAAAGCATTGGTGCTGCTTTGCTGTAATCAGAAATTTTTGCCAATACATCTTCCCATGATTTTGTTCCTGTTAAATCGCACTTCCACCCATCCATAGCATAGCCTGTAAAATGACAATGTGCATCAATAAGTCCCGGAAAAATTGCCTTGCCTTTGGCATCCAGTATTTCAGCGGCATAATATGCCTTTAGTATATTTTCGTTACTGCCAGTGGCTATAATTTTTCCATTTTCAATTGCCATAGCTTCTGCGATTGTAAAAGCAGAATCAACCGTATAAATTACCGCATGGTGAACAACGAGGGAAACCTTTTGTTTTTTATTGCAGGAAGTAAACAATGAAATTGAAACCAATATATAAACAAAAGGTTTCAAAAAAAGATGGACAGGTTTCATGTGTATTTTTTTTGTTTACTAAAAACAGGATGGTTGTTGTATGAAATAAAAGCAATTGTATTGAAAAAGCAATTTTTATTGCCATAATAAATACTGCAATAATCAAAAGGGTAAATAATTAGTACGGGTAAAAAATCAGGCAAGCGCTTCTACTTTACTGGTTTTTTCCAGGGCTGTTTTAAGCATTTGCAACATTTCATTTATCTCTTCTTTTTTGCAGCAGCCTACACTAAGCCTGTACCAAATACTTTTTTTTGAAGCGCCAAATGCATAAAAAGGAACAATGGCCAGCCTTGCTTCATTGAGGATATAAGCTGTTACATCTTCCTGTGTTTTTAAAAGAATTCCTTTGGCCGTTTGGCGGCCCACAAGGTTTATTTGTATGGTGAGATAAATAGCAGCCTGTGGCGGAATGGCATCAATAGGCAAACCGCTTTCAGCCATTTTTTTAATGCCGGCATAAATAGCATCCAGGCGAAATGCAATTTCATTTTTAAAATGTATAAACCATTTTTTTACGGCAGTTTCATTTTTAAAATATCCGGCAACGGCATGTTGCTCGGCCATTGGCGCCCATGCCCCAACATGGCTATTAATAGAACGCATTTTTGCCATTACCGCAGCCGGGCCCATTGCCCAGCCAACCCTTACGCCGGTTGCAGCAAATGATTTGCTTATGCCATCAATGAGTATGGTAAACTCTTTCATTTCTGGCCTTAAAGAAACGGGGTTATAATGTATGGCACCACCAAAAGTAAGCGTCCAGTAAATTTGGTCGTACATGAGATACAGCTTCTTTTCATCTTCTCTCCTCGTTTTGTTTTCTTCAATAATTAAATCACAAATTGCTTCAAGTTCTTGTTTTTTAAAAGTTGTTCCGGTAGGGTTTAGCGGGGAGCAAAGTGCAATTAAAGAAGCGGTTTTTATATATGGCCTAAGCTGTTCGGCTGTGGGCATAAAATTATTTTCCGGTGTGGCTTCAATTAATATATGTTCGCCTTCGGTAAAATGAACATAATGGTTATTGTTCCAGCTGGGTACGGGATAAATTACTTTATCGCCTTTATCTACAATAGCCCTGTAAGTAGCGTAAATTAACGGCCTGCCACCTGCGCCTATTAAAATTTCGTTTGTTGCATATTTTGTTCCTAACTGTGTTTCCATAAAACGGCTTACCTGGTTACGGAGTTCAGTTTCACCCTCGGCGGCAGGATAGGTAGTAAATCCTTTATTGTATGCTTCAATTATGGCTTCCTGCAGTTCGTTGGGTATAGGAAATTGTGTGGAGTCAAAGTCGCCAATTGTATAATTATAAATTTTTTCGCCTGCATTTATTTTTTGCTTAATGGTTGCTCCAAGCTGAACAATTTCAGAAGCAATTAATGTTTCGGCCAGTAAGCTGAGTTTTAAAGAGGCCATAAATATTTTTTTAATAATACAGAATATTGCAAATGTAAGTTTTCACTACTTTATTTCAAAGGCTGGGATAAAATGGGTTTTTGTTCAGAGAAAGGGTGTTTTATTTGTTCGTTTTCAAAAATTTTGTATTTAAAGTGTAATTTTTACAAATTATTATTACATTGCCCGTACTAAAAACTAACTTTATAAATAGTGCTGCCACTAAATCAGTAGCCGCTTTATTACAATAGAATATGTTCAACTTAATATTATTTGGCCCACCCGGCAGCGGAAAAGGTACACAAAGCGAAAAATTAATGGCCCTTTATAAGTTAAGGCACCTGAGTACCGGTGATTTACTACGGTCGGAAATAAGCCGCCAAACAGCTTTGGGCATTGAAGCCAAAAAGTTTATGGACAAAGGCCAACTTGTACCCGATGAAGTGGTTATTGGAATGATAAGTACGGTTATTGACGAAAATAAAAATGCAACCGGCTTTTTATTTGATGGGTTTCCCCGTACCAGCGCTCAGGCAGAAGCATTGGATAATTTACTGGAGTTTAAAAATGCGCCTATTTCGGTAATGCTTGCTTTGGAAGTGAGTGAGGAAGAACTGGTAAAACGCCTTTTGAAGCGTGGCCAAACCAGTGGCCGCAGCGATGATACCAATGAACAGGTGATAAGGGCACGCATAGAAGAATACAGGAAAAAAACCGAAGCTGTTGCAGATTATTACCGCCAGTTTAATAAAGTTGTAATGGTAAAAGGCGAGGGCTCAATAGAAGAAATTTTCAAAAACCTTTGCTATGAAATAGAAAAGAAAATATGAACAGCTTAGTACCCTGATAAATGACCCAACAACAAATTTTATTTTTGAAGCATGATGCAGCTTTTCTGCTACCAGGTTTATCAGCATCCTCAACGGGTAAATGGGGCGTAATGAATGCGCAGGAAATGGTAGAGCACCTTACCGATTTTTTTGATATTTCCTACGAAAAAATAACGATACCCCTGGTTACCCCAGTGGAACATTTGCCCCAATACAGGGCATTTATTTATAGTGATAAAGAATTTAGACCCAACACAAAAGCCCCGGTAGAAATAATTGGCGATAAACCATTTCCTTTGCGTTGCGAAAATCTTGATGAAGCAAAAGAAAAATTAGTTACCAGCATCAATAAATTTTTTCTTCATTTTGATAATAATACCGGTAAAGCTACGCTGCACCCGGTTTTTGGCATTTTGAATTTTGAAGATTGGGTTTTGCTTCATGGCAAACATGTGCGCCACCATTACCGGCAGTTTGGGCTTTTGGATTAGGGGCTTTCTTCCTGCAATAATTCCCCATTTCTGTAAGATTGATAAGGCGTATACTTTTTATTTTGTTGTTCCGCAATCCGGTCGGTTAATAAAATACCAAAGAGGTGATCGGTTTCATGTTGAAAAATTACGGCTGTAAAATCTTCCAGCATTTCAATATGCTGTACACCACTTATATCGGTATAAGAAATGAGTATGGAATGGCTGCGTACCACATCGCCCCAGTTTTCTTTAAAAGATAAATCGCCCTCAAAACCTTTGCGTAATAATTTTGAATGCCAGATAATTTTTGGGTTAATAAAAAACTCAAAGGGCATACTGGGTTTGTCGTAACGCTTTACCCAAATGAGGTTTCTGTTAATGCCCACCTGCGGTGCAGCAATACCCACACCTTTATGATTGGAATCTGTTACAGCTTTATACATTCTTTCTTTTAACAAAGGCAACAATGGGTCATTGCAGGTTATGTCCAGCGATATTTTCCGTAAATATTTTTTTCCTTCGGGTTCGGCAAGTGGAATAAGCCGCAATAGTTTTGATGTATCTCCGCTTACAATGAGCGCTTGCTCGGCGACTGTAAAATTTTGGGCTTTACAATTAAGCGAACAAAGGATAGTGAGCGTTCCAATTAAAAGTTTAATCATTTTTATTGTGCTTCTCAAATATTAAGGTTATAGATTTTCATTTTTGCAGAGGCCTTTTGTATAAGACTTTATGCCTTCGCAGTTTGCAACACAGGCGTTGCCATAGGTTTTGCCATCACATCCGCAAACCGGGTCGTATTGCATACTGCAAACGCAATCTTTAAATTTTTCACCTGCGCAATCTTCAGTAGGTAATTTTGTGCCTTTACAGCTTAATAAAAATGCAGCAATAATTAGTAAAAGAATTTTCATTATTTAATTGTAAATGTATGAAATCAAATTTACGTTAGTATGTTATTATTGAAGCCCATGGTTATAAACAAATATCCCGGGCATTATTTCATTTTGCTGTTTTTTTGAAAAGGCCAACTAATATATCACCCTTTGGGGTATTTGCAGGCAAACAGGGAAAAGCTAACTTCATGTGTTTGAATGAGAAAATGTATCTTAACCATACTCTTACACATTGGAGCCTGTGCTATGGCGCAGCCTGTTATATTAATAGACAGTAACCTGCAGTCTATTAATATAAGTAAGCAGGGTTATGTACGTACCGGAAATGATTTTTTGCCCTTTGATAAGTTCAAAGAAAGCTGGCTGGCATTGGCCAGCGATAAGTTGTATTGGTTGCCCAACAATACTCAATGGTTTTATTGTAAGCTTAAAAACAATGCTTGTAAAAGCAGGGTTTTTAAACTCTGGCTTAATAACGTACAGGCCGGAGTTACCCAAATGTATCTGGTAAGAAATGGAGTAATAGATTCTTCACAAAAAACAGGCTCTTTGCTCGGCCCTAAACAACGTAGTACCGGCGACAGACTGCTATCTATGCAGGTTGTATTAAATGCCGGAGAAGAAACGGGGTTGTATTTAAAATCTTTTAGGAGGCAAATTGGCATTACGGTTTCTCCTATGCTTTACAATGTGATGAATGACAATATTAATGAGCGGCTGGACAACTGGATGATTTTTGGCCTGTCGTTTATGCTTATTATTAGTATTACGGCCCTAAGTATTTATTTTTCATTTCCCTCTAAAGAGTTGTTTTGGTTTGCAGCTTATTCCTTTGCAGTATTATTTTACAGTATTGCAGTTTCAGGCTTTGGTTCATTATATATTTGGGGGAGCTTTCCCCTGTTTGAAGAAAATGCTGCTGTATTTTTAGGCTCACTTGCTTCGGTATGTTTATTTCAGCTAAGCCGATTGTTGTTTAATACGGCCCAGGCTCATAAAAAAACCGATAGGTTTTTAGGTTTATTCAATGTAGCCAATATTGTTGTAGCGGCATTGGGGTTTAATATGCTTATTAATTATTTTAGTATCCATACATTCACTATCCTGCTGCTGTTACTTTACTTACTGCAAATTGTGGGTTATGTTGTAATTTTTATTCTCGCCTTAGCGGCCGTATTCGTTCAAAAGCGAAAAGAATTTATTTTAATTGCTATTTTATTTGGCATTATACTTATTGCAGTGAACATCCTCATATTACAGGAAACTGGCGCAATTCCTTTTGATTATCGTTTTCATTCTTATATGGTTTCTTTTAGCCTTTTTCCGCAAACGCTTATTCCTTTATTGTTTTTTGTAAAGCGTATTGAAAAACAATTGCAGCAAAAAGGCGAACAAATTATGCAGGAAAGATTAATGGCCGAAAGCAATATTCTCAATGAAAGGATAAGGCTTGGCAGGGAGCTGCATGATGATATTGGTGGCACCATGAGCGGCATAAAATTATACAGTCACCTTGCCGGGAGCCAATTGGATGCCGGAAACAGTAAAGCCCTGAGCCAATCTTTGCAAACCATTCAGCAATCTGCCGAGGAAATGATTTTACGTATTAACGACCAGGTATGGCTTATGCAAAGCAATAGCAATACACTGGAGCAGGTTTTACAGCACCTTGTGGAATATGCCGGAAAAATGGCCTTTTCAAAAAATATGGATATAAAAATATCGGTAGGCCAGAATATTACGAGCGAAGACGATAGTAAAACGCATAAAAACCTTTACCTGCTTTGCAAAGAAGCCATAAACAATGCAGTGAAGTATAGCGAAGGTTCAATGCTTATTTTTGAAGCCTGGCAGCAAGAGGGAGTGTTGCAAATTATCATTGCAGACAATGGAAAAGGGTTTGATACCGGAAAGGAATACCCTGGAAACGGGTTAAAAAATATGAAGCAAAGGGCACAGGAAATAGAGGCAAAATTAACTTTTGAAAGTTCACCAATGACAGGTACTAAACTGGTAATTTTAAAATAATCACTCATTGGGGTATAGATTATAAGTAGATTTTATTTCATCTTTACATCATGCAAATAGATGTTGCTATTTTTGAAGATAATAAACTAATTCGGGATGCCCTGGTAGCCATATTAAATGGTACGCATCAATATAATTGTGTAGGGGCTTTTGACAATGGAAAATTTTGGGAAGAGCAACTGCAGCGGAGCAAACCAGATATAGTACTCATGGATATTGAAATGCCGGGCCTGGATGGTATTGAACTAACAAGGTTAATAACTCAAAAATTTGAAAACATTAAAGTCCTCATCCAAACTGTGTTTGACGATACTGGCAAAATTTTTCATGCACTTTGTGCTGGCGCCAGTGGGTATATTTTAAAAACCGATCCACCCCATAAATACCTAGAAGCAATTACCGAAGTGTACAACGGCGGTTCATTTATGAATGCAGGTGTAGCCCGTAAAACATTGAGTTTTTTTACCAATAAAAATATAATGATGATGGCTCCCCAGAGTGAAAAATTCAACCTCACCGAAAGGGAAAAAGAAATTTTACAGCGCCTTATCGAAAGCCGCTCTTTACGATCAATTGCAGAATCGTTATTCATAAGCCTTGAAACCGTACGTACACACGTAAAGCATATCTACAAAAAACTCCACGTAGCCAATCGTACCGAAGCAGTAATGAAAGCCATACAACAGGGCCTGGTATAGCTTTTACAAAATCACCCGTTGAGGTATTGTTGTTATTTGTTCCTAAAGCTATTTTGCGGCAAATTTACTGCAATGAAAAAAATTTGTCTTTTCTGCTTCATTATTATAGTTTACTTGAAAGTGCCTGAACAAAATATAGTAATTGATATAAATACTCCAGTCACAGACCTAAAAAACATGTGATTTAAGGATCACTGGAAATTTTTTAATGTTGCAACAAATCCAATTCGTAATGTCTTTAAGTTTAATTATGATCTTTTAAAATTTGGTAGATGTTTTCCCCCGGCATTAAGATAAAATTGTACAAGATCTGGAGGAGCTTGTGCAGTGACAAAATCACCCGTTGAGGTATTGTACAGTATTGCTCAATAAAATAATTTTGGCAGCAATAATATTGGTTTACATAAAACCTTGCTGTTATGAATTTGATTCTACCTTTTAAAACAATTGTATTTATTGTTTTTCTTACCATTTTTTCTTTTACATTGTTTGCACAGCCTGTACGCTATGTAAAACCCGTAGCCACTGGCTTTGCCGATGGCAGTAGCTGGGCCAATGCCAGCGCCGACCTGCAGGCAATGATAAACATTAGCCCGGCAGGCGGAGAAGTGTGGGTGGCTGCCGGAACTTATAAACCTACTTACCACCCGGTTACTGGTGCAATAAACCCAATAGATAGAAATAACACTTTTGTACTATTGCCCAATGTAAATGTATATGGTGGCTTTGCAGGTACCGAAACCCTTCTTAGCCAGCGTAATTATGCAGCCAATGCCACAATACTCAGCGCCGATATTGGCACGGTGGGACTTACTACAGATAATTGTTACCATATTTTGCTTAGTTTACCTGGTATGCAACCCCGGCTTTTGGATGGCTTTTACATACAGGAAGCATTCTCAAACGGGCCAGATATTAATTTGGCTGGAAGCTTAATTTCCGGAGGCAATGGCGCCGGTGCATATTTTGCTAATACGCAGCTTACTCTTGCCAATTGTGTATTTAGGGGCAATAGGAGTTTTGTAAACGGAGGAGCAATTTGCAGCCATTCCTCAAATATTTCTTTGTTTAATTGTGTTCTTTCGGGTAATCGTACTGCTTATGCCGGCTCTGCCATTCATTTAAGTAACGGAGAGGCAGATATCATAAACTGTACCATAGCTGGTAATTTAAATGATAATGCCGACTTTGCCGCAATCACTGCATCGGGAGCGGCTCCTTCAAATTTCCGGTTGGTTAATTCAATTGTATATCATAATAAACCCAATTTTCAGGCATTAGGCGTAGAAGGGAAAAATAGTATATTAGAAATATTAACAGGCATTACAGGATCTAATTTAATATCTTCCAATCCTGCCTTTATTAACCCGGTTATCCCTGCAGCAATAAACAGCCCCAATTTATTGGGAGATTATCGGCTAAGTAATTGCAGCCCGGCATTTAATTTTGGCGATCAGCTTGAAATACCTGCTGGTTTTACTAAAGACCTTGATTATAATAACCGGGTAATGTATGGTGGAGTTGATGCGGGCGCCTATGAAATACAAGTTGCCCCATATAACAGTAGTATTGTACCCGGCGCAGGAGGTATTGTATATGTAAATAAAGCAACTGCCATAAGCGGCAATGGCAGCAATTGGGCAAGTGCCGTAAAAGAACTTGCCGATGCATTAGTTGCTGCAAAATACAATACAGCCATTTCACAAATATGGGTGGCAGCAGGAACGTATATGCCATTGTATAGTAAAGCAAATATTAATTGTATTAATAACACAGATAGAGAAAATACTTTTGAATTAGTTAATAATGTAAAAATATATGGTGGTTTTGCCGGCACCGAAACCTTATTGAATCAGCGTAACATTACTGCAAACCCTACCATATTGAGTGGTGATATTGGAGATGCTGGAAATAACACAGATAACTGCTTTCATGTGGTTGTTGGTGCAGGTAATGTTGGTTTGGCAGAGTTAAATGGATTTACAATAACAAAAGGTAATGCAGTCCCATTTAGCCCTCAATTTATTAATGGGTTTGCTATTAAAGCAGAAGAGGGTGGTGCCATTCATTTAAATACTGCTTCGCCGGCAATTGTAAATTGTATCATCAGGGATAATTATGCCATCTTTGGTTCAGGAATACATACTTATAATTTAGCGGCTACTTTAAATATTGATAGTTGTACTTTTTTAAATAATAAATCCCAGAATTTGGGTGCTGCTTTAAAATTTGAAAAAGGCTCGGGAACTGGTAATGTTGAAGTAAAAAATTGCAATTTTAAAGCAAATATTTCTAATGGAAATGGTGGAGTGGCCTGTATTCATGGTGTGCCTGCAAGGTTTATAAATTGTTTGGCATCGGGTAATAGAATTGGCAGTAATAATCAGGGTATCTTTCATGTAATGATGAACGCTACTGCCACTTTTGATAATTGTACCATTGCCGGAAATGCAGGTGTTTCCGGGTGCAGTGCTATATATATTAGTGATGGTGGATCTTTTGCAAATGCTAATAATTCCATTATACATAGCAATGCAATGCAGTACCCGGTTTTTGGACCTGGTACTTTTAATCCGCAATATTGTTTTATTAATGGCAACTATGCAGGCCCCAATGTGTTTAACATGGATCCTTCTTTTGAAGCACCCGTTTTTATATCAGATACAACCAGCGCAGGCAATTACAGGCTTAGCAAATGCAGCCCGGCTATTAATGCAGGCAGCAATGCTTTAGTGCCTATGGGTACCACTACAGATTTGGATGGCAATAATCGTTTTTTGGGAACTGTTGATTTAGGTGCTTATGAATACCCCACAAGCAATACCCTGGCAATACCGGGAGCCGGAGGAATTGTATATGTAAATAAAAATATTTCTGTACCGGGCAATGGCAATAGCTGGGCCAATGCCGTAAAAGAATTAGCAGATGCTTTAAAAGCAGCACAAACCAATACTGCTATTCAACAAATTTGGGTTGCACAGTCAACTTATTATCCAATGTATGATGTAACAAACTTCAACTCCTGCCTTAATAATAATGAAAGAAACAATGCCTTTGTACTGGTAAATAATGTAAAAATATATGGTGGTTTTACTGGTACCGAAACCTTATTGAATCAACGAAATATTACAGCAAACACTACCATATTGAGTGGCGATATTGGGATTGCAGGAAACAACACAGATAACAGCTTTCATGTAGTAATTAGTGCCGGCCCGGTGGGCACCGCAGAGTTAAACGGGTTTACAATTACCAGCGGCTACGCAAACAGCGCTCATCCCTATACTGTAAATTCCATAACTACAGAAGCTAATAATGGTGGGGCCATTTACTGCGGCTCTTCATCCCCGCTTATTAAAAATTGCACTATTATCAATAACTATGCATCTAATGAAGCGGGTGGGTTGTTTAACAAAAGCGGGTCAAATACTCAGGTGGATAGTTGCAGTTTTATTGCTAATACCGTTAGCGCTAATGGAGGTGGTGCAATTTATAATGAAACGAATACAAATGTGGTGATTAATAATTCTACTTTTATGCAAAACAGTACTGCCGCAGGCAGGTACGGCGCTGCTATTTTAAATTCAACCAGCTCTAACACCACAATTTTTAAATGTCATTTTGTGAATAATAATGCTGGGTTTGGTGGCGCTATTCACAATAACTCCTGTTCTCCTGTAATTGATTCATGCAGCTTTGAAAATAACCTTGCTACTATTAATGGAGGCGCTATTTCAATATACGGAAGTACTTCCATGCCACAAATATCCGGAAGCACATTTATAAAAAATAAAGCAACAGGTAATGGTGGTGCAATATATGGCAATGCATCTAAACCACAGATAACAGCCAATAATTTTAGTGGTAATAAAGCATATAATGGTGCATCAATTTTTAGTGAGTCATCATCTGCTGCAATCTTAATAAAGCAATGTAATTTTTTGTCAGATACCGCTACATCGGGCGGTGGTAGTTTATACTTAAATAATTCAAATGCATCCATTGTAAGGTGCAGGATATCGGGTAGTAAGGCCATAGATGGCGGAGCCATTTATCTCAGAAGTGCATCCGACATTAAGTTAATCAACAATTTGCTAACGGGTAACAGGGCAACCGGTGATGGAGGAGGAATATATAACGACGCTTCTAAAATTGTAATTACTAATAGTAGTATTGCCGCTAACTGGGCTAATGGCGATGGAGCCGGCATGTATTTTATCAACATCCCTATCGGGCAGCAACCCTTACTATATAATTGTATCGTTTACGGCAACCGTTCCGGAACTTCTGCAGCAACCATTAATAATTTAGAAACATCAGCATTTGGAATTAATGCCAATGCCTATCGTTGTTTTATCGAAAATACTACGGATTTTACCGGCAGCGATGGTACCGCTACCACCAATCCACTCTTTACGCAACCCGAACCTGCAGCATCTGCACCTACTACAAATGGCATTTATACTGTACAAAAATGCAGCCCGGCAATAAATGGAGGCAACAATACTTATATCAACGCAACTGGCGAAATAACAGATTTGCCTGGAAATGCCCGAATTCAAAATTTACTGGTTGATATTGGGGCTTACGAAAGCGATAATGCCGTACTGGCTGCGCCGGATATAAGTGGTATCGTGTATGTAGATAAAACAAAATCGGGTAATGGAAGCAGTTGGGCCGATGCAGTGCCTGAGCTTTCTGACGCACTCAAAGCAGCGGCTTCCAATAATGCTATTCAGGAAATATGGGTTGCCAAAGGAACCTATTATCCTTTGATAGATGCAGCATTAACCTGCCTGCCTGCCAATAACAGGGATAAAACTTTTTTACTAAGAACCGGCGTAAAATTATTTGGTGGATTTGCCGGTAATGAAACTGCTATAAGCCAAAGAGATTATATTAGCAATGAAACTATTTTGAGTGGTGATATAGGAACAGCTGGGGTAACTACTGATAACTGCTACCATGTAGTAGTAAGCGCCGGACCAGTAGGCGATGCAGAAATAAATGGATTTACTATAACCGGAGGAAATGCCAATAGTTCAGCCAATGTAACTATTAATGCGCAAACAGTAAGCAGGAGCATTGGCGGCGGCTTGGTTTTACAAGCTTCCATTCCATTGGTTTCTAATTGTAAAATAATATCGAATAATGCAGGCAATGGCGGCGGCATTTATTTAAGCACTTCAAACAATGCTATTATAATCAATAACAGGTTTTCCGGCAATACTGTTACTACAAGCGGTGGCGGCATTTATTTAAGCAATAGTACAAATGTTACTTTAAATAATTGCCTTTCTTCAGGCAATACTTCAGCCTCTTACGGTGGTGGGTTTTATAGTAATACTACCGGAACCATTATACGCAACAGCAGTTTTTCAGGCAACAGAAGCGGTAACGATGGCGGCGGTTTGTTTTTTTCAATGCTTTCACCGGGTACAATTTATAATTCTATTATTTATGGCAACAGAAACGGCGTAGCAGTAGATAATATATCAACTGTATTTTTAGGCAATGGCCCAACTGTATCTTATTCTAATATTGAAGAATTGTCGGCAACTGGCAGATATACGAACGGAGGTAATAACTTAACCGGCACATCGGGCACACCACTTTTTGTAAACCCTGTTGCAGCTTCGCTTGCTCCAAATGCAATTGGTAATTATCGCTTGAGAAAATGCAGCCCGGCTATTAATACAGGCTCCAACGCTGCAGCTCCTGCAGGTAATGATTTAGACAATAATAGCCGAATTGCCTATACCACAGTTGACAGGGGCGCTTATGAAAAAATACTGGCTACTCCTTCTGCATCGGGTATTATTTATGTAAATGCTGCCAATATAGATAACGAAAGCGATGGCAGCAGTTGGGCAAAAGCCATTACCCAACTGGGCGATGCATTTAAAATTGCAAAATTCAATAGCAATGTAAAAGAAATATGGGTTGCCAAAGGAATCTATAAACCAATTTGGCGTGCCGATTTTACTACCAATAATATTACCGATTGCCCCACACTCACCGATAGAGATAATGCTTTTGTATTGGTAAATAATGTAAAAGTTTACGGTGGCTTTTTTGGCAACGAAACAGATACAAGCAATAGAGATTTTGTAACAAATGAAACAATTTTAAGCGGTGATTTTAATAATGATGATGTGATTTCCGGAACCGGAGCAACACTTTTAATTACCAATAATGCGGAGAATGCCCTTCATGTAATAATAAGTGCAGGTGCAGTAGGCACAGCAGAACTGGATGGATTTACAGTTACAAAAGGCTTGGCAAACACTGCCGTTACGGGGATTATAGTAAATACATTTAATATTTTTAAAAACATTGGGGGAGGCATGCATATTAACACTTCTTCACCGATAGTTACCAATTGTAATTTCATTGGCAACACAGCCAGCCAGGGTGGCGGCATTTATAATTATTTTTCATCACCCGTTATAAAAAAATGTAGTTTTAAATGGATCTATGCTACCGAAGGTGGCGGAATTTATAATTACACATCATTGCCGCTTATTACCCATTGTAGTTTTACAGGAAACCTGGCTGGGTTTAGTGGCGGAGGAATTAGAAACCGTAGTTATTCCTCACCAACCATAAATTTTTGTAATTTTAATGCAAATTTCTCTTTAACCAATGGAGGTGGATTGACGAATGATAATCATTCCTCTCCACTAATTGAAAATTGTGCTTTTGTAGAAAATTCATCCATTTCAACCGGTGGTGGAATGTCGAATTTTTCTTCTTCTTTGCCCACAATCCGCAACAGTAGTTTTATTGGCAATGTTTCAAACAACGGAGGAGGAGTGTATAACTCATTATCCTCATCACCCACCATTACAAACTGTAGTATCTCAGGTAATGCTGCAAGCGCCCTTGGCGGCGGAGTGTTTAATACACAATCCTCATCACCCATTATTATTAATAGTACCATTGCCTCCAATAAAGCCACTACAAATGGCGGCGGTATATACAACAATATTGGCACCACACCTACAATAAAAAATAGTATTGTATGGGGCAACAGTACCAATATACTCCCTGCGGCAACAGCTATAATTAGCAATAGTATTGTACAGGGAGGTTATGCAGGAACCAATGTGTTGACTATAGACCCTCTCTTTATTGCGCCTGAGCTGGAAGCCAATGCCCCAACTTCTTTAGGAAATTACCGTTTACAACCTTGCAGTCCGGCGCTTAATATAGGCAACAATGCAGATATACCTACTGGAGTAACCAACGACTTAGACCTTAACCCAAGAATTTTTTATGATGATGTGGACCTGGGCGCTTATGAACAGCAAACTAATATTTATGCAGATGGTAAATACACAACCTGGAAAGGCATTAATACAAATTGGCACAATAAAATAAACTGGTGCGGTGGTATAGTGCCAACCAGTTTAATTGATGCTGACATTCCTGCTACCAGCAACAATCCGGTAATTTCCGCCGCAGGCGAAACAAAAAATTTAGTGTTGAATAATAATACTGCAATTGCTATAACAGGAGCAGGTTCCTTAAACATCAATGGTACTTATGCTAATAGCGGCAGCGCTATTACCAACGATGGCTTATGGGTTATGGAGGGTAGCGAAGCCGGGCAAAGTTTTCCTGGAACCAACGCTACAGTTGCAGCAATGAACAAGCTGGAAATAAAAAATACCAGCGGTGTACAGTTAGATAAATCATTTGAAATTACGGGTGCTCTTATTCCTACTGCCGGTAATATTAATGTAAACAATGGCATTACCATTACGCTTAATTCCAATGCCGATTCTACAGCAAGTGTGGCCATTATTCAGCCTACGGCATCTATAAGCTATAGCGGAACTGGCAGGTTTGAAGTGGAACGATTTATAAAAACGCCCCGTAAATGGCAGCTCCTAAGTGTACCTACAGATGATAATTTACAAACCGTAAAAGCTGCCTGGGCCGAAGGCCAAAATGCCGGAGTTAATACAACCGCAGGATTTGGCACTAATATTACCGGACCTCCAGGCCCGCCAAATTTAGATTTTACCAGCCCCGGCTATTCATTAAAATATTGGGACGCCAGCATTCTTAATTGGCAGTATGTAACTACAAAAGATACAGTGATTCAAAACCCACATGGATTTTATTTGTTTGTAAGAGGAGACAGGAGCGCCATTGCAGGCGGTCCTTATGGTACTACTACCCTGCGATCAAGAGGTAAAATATTTGTAAATCCAACAGTACCATTAATAACCAATGATTTTAATAGTATAGGTAACCCGCTTGCCTCCGAAATTGATTTAAGGCAATTGCAATTAACAACAAGCAGTATTACTACGGCAACAAAATTTTATTTGTGGGATCCTACTTTACCTGGCTCTCATAATATCGGCGCTTACCAAACGCTCACATTTAATGGAAATGATTTTGAAATTACTCCCGGAGGTAGCGGCGTTTCTATTTACCCTGCAGGCGGTTCAATAATTAATGAAGTGCAAAGTGGCCAGGCGTTCTTTATTAAAGATACTTTAGCAACGGCTATAACTTTTCCGGAAATAGCTAAAACCTACCGTAATGGCTCAAGCCCGGTTACGCCTACCCGTATCAGTAATAGCAATGATTGGCAAAGGATGCGCATCAATATGTTTGTAATCAATAATGCCGATACATTACTTGCCGATGGTACTGCAGCAGATATAAGCCCGGATTTTAGCAGCGATTTTGATGCCAATGATGCCGATAAATTTTTAAACGCCGGTGAAAACCTTTATTTATACCGTGCATCAAAAAAACTTGCCGTGGAAAGACATGCCCCAATTACCGTAAACGATACTTTCTTTTTGCGTATGGAAAAAGTATTGGTAAGGAATTATTTTTTTACCATAAACTTTAGCGGCTTTATTTTACCAAACACGCTACAACCTTTTATTGTAGATAATTACCTGCAAACGGAATCAGCTTTAAACCTTCAGCAGCCTTCAATTTATAATTTTAACGTAATTGCCCTTGCAGGCTCTTATGCAACAAACCGTTTTTATATTGTGTTTAAACCTATCGGTACGGTTCCTGTTACATTTATAGATGTAGCAGCTACTAGAAATACAGATAAAAGTATAGCGGTAAAATGGAAGGTAGAAAATGAACTCAATATTATTACTTACAGTATAGAGAGAAGCAGCAATGGTATTCACTTTTCAGTGCTTGGTGCAACTACGGCAAATGGTAATCGCTATTATTTATACAACGATTTGCAACCTTTAATGCAGATAAATTATTATAGAATAAAAGCAAGCGGCCTTAATGGCGAAACCATTTACAGCAATATTGTAAAAGTATTGCCCGAAAAAATTAAACCTGGCATGAGCGTATATCCCAACCCAGTAACAAACAATAAAATAAATATAAGGTTTACTAATATGCCGCTTGGAAATTATAACCTGCAGCTCTTACAGGCCGATGGCAAACTGGTGCAGCAGCAAATAGTTGCTATACTGGCGCCGGTTTACGAGTATGGAATGATGTTGGGCAAAACAGTTGCAGCAGGTTATTATGTGTTAAAGATAATTTCAGAAACGGGCGAAGAAAATCAAATACCGGTAACGGTTGAATAATGGTTATTGTAGCTTGTTATCATCTTTTTATAAATAATTCCACAACACATGTTACAAAAACTGCAAACGGAAATTTTAAAATAAAATCAGTTTTTTATAACAATAGATATTTAAGTAAAATATTAATAAAAAAAAGAAAGATTCCCGTGCTGTAAATAAAAAATTAATTTACAAAATAGGAACAGCATTACTACCCCATTTGTGGTATTGCGTAAAACTTTTATTAATAATAATTTTGGGCTTCTCCTTTAAGGTAATTATTTCTTTTGCCTAAAATTATTTTATGAGACTTAAATTACTCACTGCCTTTTTATTTTTCACGACAATATTTTCCAGTCAAAATATTATTGCACAGTCGCTTGCTGTAAATACTACAGGAGCAGTAGCAGATAATAGTGCAATTTTAGATATTACCAGTACAGCCAAAGGCATGCTTATTCCACGAATGACCAAGGACGAAAAAAACGGTATAGTAGCGCCGGCTACAGGTTTGCTGGTTTATCAATCTGGCCCCGATAGTACGGGCTTTCATTATTTTAACGGTACACTTTGGGTGTGGCTGGCAAATGCCGATGCCAAGCTCGGTTGGCTTACTACAGGCAATAACGGTACAGATACTGCAATAAATTTTTTAGGCACATTGGATAATAAACCATTGATGCTAAGACAAAATAATTTTTGGATGGGCCAGCTAAATACTTCTAAAAAAAATTATTTTATTGGCGCAGCTTCGGGTTTTAATAATGCTTCAGGCATTTTATTATCTGCTTTTGGCGATAGCGCACTGTTTAACAATACAACCGGAAATGGGAATACCGCTTTTGGTAGCGGAGCCTTAAAAGGCCTAAAAGGAGCAATTACCGGCCATGTAAATGTAGCAGTAGGTAATAATGCAATGCCAAGTATTACAACTGGCGGTCAAAATATTGCCATAGGAGATAATGCTATGTTTAGTAACGAAACGGGAGCTATTAATGTAGCTATTGGTGCAGGCGCATTTGAAAATGCCAAAAAAGGAGATGGTAATATTAGTATTGGCTTATGGTCGCAGCGGCTTAATGATAGCGGTTATAATAATATTGCCATAGGCACACAGGCATTATACAACAATGATTCATCGAGAAATACGGCTGTTGGTTTTCAAAGTTTGTTTTATAATAACAGGTTTAACAATGTTGCTTATGGTTATGGTAGCGGTACAATAGCAAGCTATTTGCAAACCGATCCTTTGCTGGGTATTGAAAATACTTACATTGGTTATGCATCGGGTTATTATACAAATACCGGCAGTAAAAATGTAGCCGTTGGCAACAGGGCCTTACAAGGTATGGGATATTTTAATGGAGATGTACCGGGCAATGATAATTATAAACGAAATGTAGCCGTTGGCGATTCGGCAATGCTTTATGCAGTAGGCAGCGATAATGTGGCCATCGGTTTTAAAACATTATCCAACAGCCAGTATGGCGGGCGGCATGTAGCTATTGGCAGCAGGGCTTTATCCAGCACAAGCTCCACTTATCCTAATACGGCAATTGGATATTTAAGTATGGACAGCATTACTACAACCGGCGCCAATACCGCACTTGGGAGCTATACTTTGGCTACAGCAAAAACAGGTAGCGCCAATACCGCAATTGGCAATGCAGCTATGTACGAAGCTGGCGTAACCTGGGCTACGCTTACCAATAACACAGCTGTGGGGAATAATAGCTTTAGAAAAGGAAGGTATTATGGCAATAGCGCCTTTGGTTCAGAAGCATTAAGTGCCGATACTTCCGGTATTTGGAATACAGCAATTGGGAATGTTTCCATGGAAAAAAACTTAAGCGGTATTCTAAACGCTGGCGTAGGAGTTTCCAGTTTAAGAAATAATACAATTGGAAGTTTTAATACTGCAATGGGCTCAAATGCTTTATATGCACAGGATACTGCCGACCGTGTAACGGCAGTGGGTTATGAAGCTTTGTTTTATAATAACAGGGATTTTAATACAGCGGTAGGTGTACACGCAGGTTGGGGAAATTCATGGAATTCCAATAATATTAACGAAGGAGATGAAAATACCATGATTGGGTATGGAGCCTTATCCGGAAATGGTTATGGTAGCAAAAATGTAGCAGTTGGTCACATGGCCATGAGTATATTTACACCCGCATCTTTTATTTCGGGTGGAACCCCTTCACAAAATGTAGGAGTGGGTGATTCGGCTCTGCAACAAAACCGTGGAAACAATAATACCGCAATTGGTTTTAGGGCCTTGAGCAAAAACTTTACGGCTGTAGGCAATACAGCCCTCGGTTCTTATGCTTTAAGCAATCATCAAAACGATAATTATAACACCGCATTAGGATTTGAATCTATGGTAGAAGATACTACTGGTTTTTTGAATACAGCTGTAGGTTGGCGGTCATTACGTAAAGTATTTAAAGGAGAAGAAAATACAGCAATAGGTGTAGGTGCTATAGAATTTTCAGATTCGGCAAAGTGGAACACTGCAGTGGGCCGTGGCGCTATGATAAGCCGTGGCGGAGAAGGAAATACGGCAATTGGATATTATGCTTCTGGCTTCAATACAACAACAAATACAGCTAATATTAAATATACTACTACCGTTGGTTACCTTGCCGGGTATAAAAATTATGCTGATGAAAACACCTTTGTAGGCGCTAATGCAGGTTATGGCGCAACCGTAAACGATTCTATATCGGGAATAGAAAATGTAGGTATTGGCGCTTATACCCTTACCTTTCTTACCAGTGGCAAAAGCAATACGGCTGTGGGCCTTGGCCCCATGTATTTTAATACCACAGGCAAAGGCAATGTTGCAATTGGTACCCGTGCATTAGTAGATAACAGGGTAGGTAATTATAATGTAGCTGTTGGAGATAGCGCCTTATTTTGGAATCGATCCAGTTTAAATGTGGGCGTTGGAAACAGGGCTTTATTTGCCAATATAAACGGCAGTTCAAATACGGCAATAGGAAACTCTTCTTTGAGTAAATTAAATGGCGGGCTATACAATGTAAGTATGGGCGACAGTTCTTCAACAAACTTAGTGTTGGGCAGCAACAATGTAGTAATGGGTTCCTGGGCATTTAAAGATCACACTATAGGAAGCCGAAATACAGCAATTGGAAATTTTGCAATGGGTGAAAGAGAATCAGGAAACGACAATACAGCCGTGGGAGAAGGAAGTTTATGGAATACCAATAATAACCTGAATACCGGAATCGGCAGCAGGGCAGGATTTACAAATGTGTCGGGAGTTCGAAATGTTTTTTTGGGCGCAAATACAGATGCTCAATTCGATAACCTTATAAATGCAGCAGCCATAGGAGCAAATGCTTATGTAGGACAAAGTAATAGCATTGTTTTAGGAAGTATAAATGGTATTAATGCGGCAACTTCTTCTACAAAGGTTGGTATTGGTACTATTGTTCCGGATTCAACCCTTTCTATTGCCAATAATTTTTCGGTAGGTAGTGTGGGAACGGTTCAATTTCCCAATACAGAAACCATGATAAATATGTTTAGAACGGGTACGAACAACCCCGATCGTATGGTATTTGCACACAGCAGGGCTTACCAAAACTGGGGATTGCAATACAGGGACAATATTGACCAGTTTAATTTTATTGGAGGGGGCGTTGTGGCAATGTCTGTTAGATTGAGTGGAGGTGTTGGCATTGGTACTGCGGCTCCTTCATATCAACTGGAGGTATCAACCAACTCGGCAGGCAAGCCGGGATCTTCATTTTGGACAATATCTTCCGATGAAAGATTAAAAGATATTCACGGCAGTTATACCAAGGGCATGGCCGAAATTTTAAAACTAAATTCCATAAAGTATCATTATAAAAAAGATAATCAACTCAACCTGCCATCCAACGAAGAGTTTTATGGCTTTTCGGCACAGGAAGTACAAAAGGTATTTCCCGAAGCTGTGAAAAAAAATGAAAACGGTTACCTCAGCCTGGATATACAACCTATAATAATGGCCTATATCAATGCTTTTAAAGAGCAGGAGGCAATTTTAGATAAACAACAGCAGGAGCTGAAAGATCAAAAAAATACTATAAATCAATTGCTTAAAAGAATTGAAGCAATTGAGAAAAAAAACAACCATTAAAATTCAGTAAATAAATTTTTTGTATGAAAAATTATTATCTACCCGTTGCCATCTTTTTTATGGGCTTAATGTTAAGTTCATCAAAAACAAATGCACAGGATAAAACGCAATCAGAAATTCCGTTAAAATTTGTTCCATTTAAACCGGCACCTTACCCGTTGCCCGATTTGGGAAAAATCTTAAAGTCTGATCCCGGCATTCCGGTTCCAAAAAATGTACAAAAAAATGCAGTTCCGGATTTAGAAAAAACCGATGTAATAAAATCGGCCGCATTAGTAAAATTAGCAACAGAAGCTCCGCTCATAGAAGGAAATAAGAATATGCCGACTGGAAAAAATTATTCAAAAGCTGCTACAGAATCCATAAAGTTATCAAAACCATAAAGATTAATTTCAATCCTAATTATGTATATAAAATACATTTTAGTTTTTTTAAGTTTTTTTGCAATGCCCATTTTACTTTTGGCACAAACCGTTAATATGGATGCAGGCATACAGCTTGTAGCAAAAGGTACCATTGCACTGGTGGTTAATAATGGGGAATTAATGAACAATGGTATTTATATTCCCGATAGCAGCACAGTATATTTTGACGGGCCTGCAAATATCTCCTTAAGTGGAACTCAGCCCACTAATTTTTTTAATCTTACATTCAAGGGTGCAGGTTTAAAAAGAAATGAAAATACAGATACCAGCAGGGTATATAATACACTGGCAGCAGAAGGCTCTACAACATTTGATGCGGATGGCAATACCAATAACCGGGCATTTGTATTAAGGTCTGTAAACGCAGCTACAGCAAATGTAGCGGTAATACCGGCAAGCGCCAATATAACCGGCAATGTGATTGTGGAGAGATATATTCATACTCCACGCAAATGGCAGTTGCTTGCTGTACCTACCAATACAGCACAAACTATTTATGAAACATGGCAGGAAAACGGTTTGGCCCCAATAGGTTTTGGAACAGCCGTTACCATGCCTGCACCACTTGGCCCAGGCCTGGATTTTGCAAGCCCTGGAGGGCCTTCTTTAAAATATTTAAATGCAACGGGAACCGATTTTATTCCGGTAACCAATACCATTGTACCTATAGCAACTGTAAAAGATGGCGCTTATTATATTTTTGTAAGGGGCGATCGCACCAATCTTACGGGTACACAATCCGGTAACACAACGTTAAGAACCAAAGGCCCGTTGAATGTGCATAATTTTTCTCCCATTGCTGTTAGTTTGCCTGCAGGTGTTTGGAAATCTATCGGCAACCCTTATGCAAGTGCAATAAATTTTGAACAAATTCTTACCCATAGTACACTTGATGATGAATTTCAACTTTGGGACCCTAAGCGACCGGGAATTTATACACTTGGTGCATACGTATCTTTCAGCAGCTCTTCAGCAACACCATGGTCGCCTGTGCCACCCATTGGAGGAAGTTATATCAGCTCCAATACAAGGATAGAATCGGGCCAGGGATTTTTAGTAACGAACACAGGGTCGCCGGGAGCAATAAATTTTGAAGAGAATGATAAAACATCTGGTAGTAGTAATGTAAACCGTTTTTCCATAGATAGCTCTATTAATAATTATATTGCCGGCCGCAGCCAGTTTAATATGCTTGCCTACGCCGTGGGTGGAAGCGAAGAAATGATATTGGATGGAAACGCAACTGTTTTTGGCGCCGAATTTAATAATGATTACGATAGCCGGGATGTTGATAAAATTAACAACGGCTCAGATAATTTTGGCATTAATGATAAGCAATCTCACCAGCTCATTATTGATACAAGGCCCGAAGTATCCAATAACGATACCATTCATTATAATATGAACCTACTGCGCTATCAAAACTATAGGTTTAAATTTTATGCCGAAAATTTCTTTGGCAATGTACAGGCATGGTTACTGGATAATTTTTTGCAAACAGAAGCGCCATTAAATACTTCCGGAGATACTTCTCTTTATAATTTTTCGATAAACAGCAATCCTGCATCAAAAGCTGCAGATCGGTTTAAGGTAGTGTTTAAGCTAGCTGTTGTGGTGCCAGTAAGGTTTGTAAATGTAACTGCATCCAGAAATGTAAACAGCACAATTACCATAAAGTGGCATATTGCAAATGAAGAGAATATTGAAAAATATGATGTAGAGCGCAGCGCTTCATCAACCGGTTTTGCCAAAGTATATGAAGCTACAGCCACCAACAGCAGTAATTATTTACAAATTGATGCAGCGCCTTTGCCATTAAATAATTACTACCGTATAAAAGCCATTGGCCTTAATGGAGAAACAACTTACAGCAATATTGTAAAAGTGTTGCCCGAAAAAAGTCATTCCGCTATCAGCGTTTATCCAAATCCGGTTGCCAACAAAACGCTGGGTATTTATTTTAATAATGTACAACCCGGCCCTTACCTTTTGCAATTAATACAGGAAGATGGTAAAATGCTGCAGCAGGCAAATATTGAAGTAAATACTGCATTGCAATCTTTCAGCATGCCTTTAGATAAAAGCTTGCCCCAAGGATATTATATGGTGAGGTTGCTGTTACACAACAATGAGCAGGTTGCTATAATACCTGTTACTATTCTGTAAATTTTTATAAATAAAATTGTTTTGTAGCCGGGCATCCACGTGTTGCCCGTTTTTTATTTGCAGTATTGCTATAGCTCCTGTCAATTTGCTTAGTTTTGCCCTTTAATAAGAATTTATGCAAAAATTAGAAAACTATATTTTGGGAAAATGGGTTGAAGGGGAAGGAAGCGGGCAACAATTATATCATGCAATATCCGGGCAACCCATTTATGTTGCAGGCACACAAGGCATAGATTTTGAAAGCGCACTAAAATATGCACGTTCAAAAGGCAACCCGGCGTTAAGAAAATTGACTTTTCAGCAAAGGGGAAGGATGCTGAGGTCGCTTGCTTTGCATTTATTAAACCAAAAAGAAAAATTTTATACCATAAGCTATAAAACAGGCGCTACACGTGCAGATAGCTGGATAGATATTGAAGGCGGAATTGGTAATTTATTTGCCAATGCCTCGCTAAGGAGGCGGTTGCCCGATGATAATTTTTGTTTGGATGGCGAACCCATTTCACTGGGTAAAGAAAAAACTTTTATGGGCCACCACCTGCTGGTTCCTAAAGAAGGTGTGGCTATACATATAAATGCTTACAATTTTCCCGTGTGGGGAATGCTGGAAAAAATTGCAGTGAATTTATTGGCCGGTATGCCGGCAATTGTTAAGCCTGCAACGGTTACATCCTATCTTACCGAAGTGGTAGTTAAGGAAATAATTGCCAGCAAAATATTGCCCGAAGGTTCGCTACAACTGCTTTGCGGCAGCGCAGGCAATATGCTGGACTATGTAACATCGCAGGATGTTGTTACGTTTACCGGCTCTGCAGCCACCGGTTTAAAATTAAAATCACATCCTGCTATTTTAAAAGAATCGGTTCCGTTTAATATGGAAGCAGATTCGCTGAACTGCATGGTGCTGGGTGATGATATACAACCCGGCATGCCCGAATGGGACATTTTTATTAAAGAAGTAAGAAAAGAAATTACCGTAAAAGCAGGGCAAAAATGTACGGCTGTAAGGAGAATTTTTGTTCCGCAAAATAAACTGGAAAATGTTTCCCGTGCATTAGCCGATGCATTACAAAAGACTTTTGTAGGCAACCCGCAAAATGAAAAAGTGAGAATGGGCGCTTTAGCAGGCCAGGAGCAGCGTACCGAAGTAAAAACACAGGTGCAAAAATTACTGGCATCCTCACAAATTATTTATGGTTCATTGGATAGTGTGCAGCTTATTGATGCCGATGCGGAACTTGGCGCCTTTTTAAGCCCGCTTTTATTGCTCAACGAAAAGCCCTTGCAATCAGAAGAGCCGCATAATATTGAGGCATTTGGGCCGGTAAGCACGCTAATGCCTTATAAAAATATAGACGAGGTAATTGAATTAAGCAAAAAAGGAAAAGGCAGTTTGTGTTCCACTATTGTAACAGCAAATGCATCAGTGGCTAAAAAATATGTACTGGGTGCAGCAACATTTCATGGGCGAATTTTAGTGCTCAATGAGGATTGTGCAAAAGAAAGTACCGGGCATGGCTCACCATTACCCATGCTGGTACATGGCGGGCCTGGCCGTGCAGGTGGCGGAGAAGAAATGGGTGGCTTAAGGGGCATTAAACATTATTTGCAGCGTACTGCTATACAAGGTTCGCCAACGATGCTTACAGCAATTACCAATGTATACCAACCCAATGCAAAAGGGGGTTGTTGGCGAAAAGCATCCTTTTTCAAAATATTTTGATGAGCTGCAAATTGGCGACCAAATAGTAACAGAAAAACGCATCATAACTTCTGAAGATATTGACCGCTTTGCCCAATTAAGCGGCGACCAGTTTTATGCCCATTTAAAAGATACCGATTTTAACGGAACCATGTTTGAGCAGCAGGTTGCTCACGGTTATTTTATTATGAGCGCTGCTGCTGGTTTGTTTGTGCAAAGCTTTGTAAAAAACCCGGTATTGCTTAATTATGGTATTGATGAGTTGCGTTTTACAAAACCTGTTTACCCGGAATCCGCAATTTTTATTCGCTTTACCTGCAAAGAAAAAATTGAGCAGGAAGTTAAAGAACCCAATCCCGATGTGCCTTTTGTGCGTGGGCAGGATATTCCTAAGGGAATTGTAAAATGGTATGTGGAAATATTTGACGATACCGATGAACTTGCAGGAGTAGCAACGATTTTAACGATGGTGGAAAGAAAAGAAAAACAATAATTTGCATCATTTATAATAAATATTTTTTTAAATGAGTATAGAAATAATTGAGGGCTATGTAAAAGCAGGAACAGTTAATAGTATTACCACAATCGAATTCCATCATCCGCAAAGCAACTCGCTTCCCGGAAAAATGTTAAGTGCTTTGGCCACAGCCATACAAAAAGCCGGGCTGGATGCAGCTACTAAAGTTATAGTTTTGAAAAGCAGTGGCGAAAAAGCTTTTTGCGCAGGAGCAAGTTTTAATGAATTAACAGCGATACAAGATGAAAAGCAGGGGCTTGAATTTTTTAGCGGATTTGCAAATGTGATTAATGCTATGCGCAATAGCCAAAAATTTATTATTGCCCGTGTACAGGGTAAATGCGTGGGTGGAGGCGTTGGACTTGCAGCGGCTGCGGATTATGCCATTGCTTTGCAGTCTGCAGATATTAAACTCAGTGAACTGGCAGTTGGCATTGGACCTTTTGTGGTAGGCCCTGCCGTTGAGCGAAAAATTGGCGCTGCAGCTTTTAGTTCACTTTCTATTGATGCTACAAATTGGCGCAATAGTAATTGGGCATTGCAGCACGGGCTATTTGCCGAAGTTCATGAAAGTTCCGAGGTGCTGGATAAAGCTGTTTCTGCTTTGGCAAATACACTGGCCCAAAGCAGTGCAGAGGCAATGGCTGCGCTTAAAAAAATATTTTGGGCCGGCACCGAAAACTGGGACAGCTTGTTGTATGAACGGGCAGCTGTAAGTGGTAGACTGGTATTGAGCAATTATACCAAAGAAGCCATTGAAAAGTTTAAGACAAAATAAGGTATGAGAAAAAAGAGCCCCGCATTTTGCAGGGCCCCAACGTAGGCATTATGCTTTTTAGTTAAAATCGTATATGCGGTATGTTTCCGCAAAAAAGAAATGGCTAAATACGTCTTTTATCTTTTCTCTCCACTTGAGATTTGCAGCATTTTTACTTTCAAAATATTCGGCCTGGGCAATTTTGAGTTTTACTAATACAAGCCTTCCCTTTGTTCCTTTGCTGTAATTACTCATGGTTAAAAAACTTTCGCCTTCATCATCTACCAGTACAGCCCGGCCACTTACCCTTATGCGGCAGTCGGTACCTTTTTTGTAATAATCAAGGCTGGCAAAAAATGATTTCTCTACATTATCGGCATAATCGCCGGCGCAGGATGTAAAAAACCAAATATTCCCATCGTTATCCATTTGCAATGTGCTGATCACATTATTGGGCAATTGTAATTCCGAATAACTTTCAGAACGGAATAAAGCAATTTTGATTTCCTTTATTCTTTCTTTTAAAAATTCAAGGTTTGAGTCGAGGTATTGCATGATATTCTTGTTTTATAGTTAAGCATTTTTATAGCTTTTCATACACTGGATGTGTATTTGTCAAGGATATCAGTACAAATGGTTTTTGATGAGTAGAAATTTTTTTAACTACTTGTGGAGGATACTGAGTTTAGGAGCTGGTAAGCCGGATGTATTAAGTAAGAAGGGCTTTTTGGAGGATGAACTGGATTACAAATGTAAATCTAATAAAGGTTTTTGGAATTTCATAATTAGCCGGAAGGTTTTTAAAACTTATTAACAGCTATCTATAAATTATTGAAATGTAAGTGATAACGATGTTAAATAATTATCATTTTATGGAATAATAAAATGGAAGAAATAGAAAAAGCGAAGGAAGGAATAACTAATCGTATTTTAAAAATAGCTTTGCTAATTGTTGTTAAACACTTCTGTTTTGGCACGTATATTTTGTTGTTCGTCATCTTCATTTTTCTTTTTTTTGGCAAAAAGGTTATGGATAATAGATGTTCCGTAAGCCATTAATTTGTCGGCATTATTGGCGAGCAACGCAGCGCCCCAGGTTTTTGCCGCATTGGCTGCAAAAGCAGTTAGTGACAGGCCTTGTTTTGAGGGTGAAATAATTTTACCGGCTACAGCACCTGCGGTAATTCCGCCTAAGGCTTTTACCAAAATATTGCCTATGCTGCCATTGCCCACAAATTGTTCCAGCAGGTTGCCCACTGTGTTTTTGGCAATATTAGCCGGCTTTAAGCTTGCTTTTGTAATGAAAAATTGTTCTTTAAGCGCTGCATGTTTTTGCTTCACCAATATTTCAGATTCGGCAATGGCATTTTCTAATTCTTCAATATTATTGATTTTCCTGGTTGCCATTACCGTTAAAAATTTTTTGAATAATGTTGTTTTTTACCGAGTTTTCTATCACCGGTTTTCTAAAGGCTTTAATAATAAGCGCAACAATTAAATAAACGGCAGACAAAATTAAAAAGCCTGCAAAATTGCTGCTAAGCAACTGGCCCACCCAAATGGCAATTCCAATATTAATGAGCAGTAATGCAATAGCAACAATGCCCCAAAAAAGCAGGTTAAAAGCTATCCCCGAAGCTAAATTGGCCGTTTGCCTTGCAGTTTTAAGCTTAAATAGTTGAATTTTTTCTTCGGTATATTCCTCTGCCTTTTCCAGCAGTTCATCCAGGTTGTGAAGCGGATCGGTTTTTGCTGAATTATTATTGCTCATGCCAAAATTTAAATATTGATTTTCGTTTATTTTATGAAACAAATAATTTGCCTGCAACTTAAAGAATACTTTTTTCTTTTGCCTTAGTAAGGATATCATTAGCTTCATTACGGATATCCTGGTATTTATCCTGCATCTTGTTGCCAACTTCATCAAAACGGTGTTTTAATTTTTCACCCAGTTCGTTGCTTTTATTTTTTAATTTTTTCCTGGTTTCTTTTCCTTTATCGGGGGCAAATAAAATACCCAGTACAGCGCCGGCGGCTGCTCCCAATAGTATCCCGGCCAGTAGTTTGTTTGTTTTCATGTTTGTAAATTTTAATATTATGCAGCTAAAATGCTGCCAAAAACTTTATTATTCAAATAAGTGGACATAATTGCAGTATATGTATTGAATTTTAAGTATTATTTACCGTTTAAATTCAATTCATAACATTGCTTATAGCCAATTTATTGAATATAGATTAATACGCATTAGTAACCTTAAGTAAGATAAAGGCAAAGAAAAAGATACTAAGCTGTTAAGTTTACACATTAATCCTGTATAGAAAGTGAAGAGGTAATAAACTCCAGTAATTCCCGGTTAATATTATGCATGGTGTTTGTACCGGAATGTAATATTTGCCATTCCTCGTTTTCTATTTCCTGCAGGGTGTACAGGTATTTATTATTTCTATTGTATATTTCAAACATAAGGCAATTGCCTTTGTGGTAAGCATAATAACCAAAAACCCTGTAGTTGGGCTTCAATACGCTATATTGCCAGGTAAGTATTTTAGGTACATGAACCGGGTAAAGTAATAATTTATTTATTTGCGTACCAACCAGCTCAGCTAACAGGGTGTAACCCAAATCTTCTTCTATCCATTTACCGTTTTCCACATTGGTATAAAAAATATTTTCGTATCCGTTTTCAAAACACACCCGGAAAATATTGTTGCGGTAATGCATTGCTTTTAATACCGTTGCTGTAATTGTACCTCTTTTTGTATTGATGCCGATACTATTCATTCAAATATTTTTTTTCAATTTTAGCCATACCTTTTCCATGCTGTAAATAACATTTCTATACGGTTTTGCTACCTGCTTCCGTAAAAGCGGGTTTTATTTGGGAGTGGTTAATGAGGAGCAGAATAGTATTTTTCAATACTTTGGTAAGGCATAGTAAATGGTTATGCAGATAACGCTTTTTAAATATAAAACGCAACTACTATATAGGTTTCATTAGGGCGGGAATGATTAGAAATCTTTGATACAACAAATGTAATTTCTCAAATTGAAAATTTATAGTAAAAGCTTAATTAATTTTGTGGTTCTGGAAAAAATTTTTCAGGTTATAAATATTTTTAACGTATGCTGCAGAATAACGACCCTTTTTATGATAAATTTTGAACGGTTTATTTTAAGTAATGGCCTGCGCCTTTTGGTGCACACCGATAAAAGTACGCCTATGGCTGTTGTTAATGTGTTATATGATGTAGGCGCAAAAGATGAAAATCCACACAAAACGGGATTTGCCCATTTATTTGAACACCTCATGTTTGGAGGCAGTATAAACATCCCTGTTTATGATGAGCCTTTGCAGCAGGCAGGCGGGGAAAATAATGCCTTCACTACAAATGATTTTACCAATTATTTTTGCCAGTTGCCGGCAGAAAATATTGAAACTGCTTTTTGGCTGGAAAGCGACCGTATGCTAAGCCTTGCTTTCAGCAAAAAAAGCCTGGAGGTACAAAGAAAAGTGGTATGCGAAGAGTTTAAAGAAAACTATATCAATAAACCTTATGGCGATGTGTGGCATAAACTTAGGGAACTGGCTTACAGTACACATCCCTATCGCTGGATGACCATTGGAAAAGAATTAAAACATGTAGAAGACGCTTCGCTTGAAGACGTAAAAGGATTTTTTCATAAATTTTATACGCCGGCCAATGCCATTTTAGTAGTGGCAGGCAATGTTGATGTAGTGCAGGTAAAGCTGCTTGCAGAAAAATGGTTTGGCCCGATTCCCAACGGCGAAAAATATGAACGGAAATTACCTGTAGAACCTCCGCAAACAGCCCCAAGAAAGCTGGAAGTAAAGGCAGATGTGCCTTTGGATGCAATTTATAAATGCTGGCATATATACCCAAGGCTCGATGATAAATATTATACAGCCGATTTAATTACCGATGTTTTGGGTGGCGGCGCATCATCGAGGTTGTTTAATGCATTGGTTAAAGATAAAAAGCTTTTCAGCAATATTAATTGCTACCACCTGGGCAGCACCGATGCAGGCCTTTTGGTTATAGACGGAAAACTGGTAAAAGGAGTGGAAATGAAAATTGCAGAAGCCGCTATTGATGAGGAAATAATGAAATTATTAGAGAAAGGTGTGTCAGAGACAGAATTGGAAAAAGTGAAAAACAAAACAGAAAGCGCAATGGTATTTGAAGATATTGGCCTTGCCAACAGGGCTTCCAGCATTGCTATTTATGAATTACTGGGTGATGCTTCGCTGGTAAATACCGAATTGGATAAATATAAAGCAGTAACCACAGCATCTATTGCAATGGTAAGCAAAGAAATTTTTAATGAAAATAACTGCAGCACATTATATTACCTTTCTAAAACCATTTAAAATATTTGATGAACAGGAAATCAGCACCCAAAATTACCGAAGCGGTAAATTTTACTTTAAATCTTAAACCTTACGAAACCCTGGTACTGGATAACGGCGTAAAGGTGTATGCCATAAATGAAGGGCCACAGGATATCATACAAATTGAAATTGTTTTTTCGGCAGGCAACTGGTTCGAAAATAAAAACGGTATTGCAGGAGCAACTAATTTTATGCTCAAAAACGGCACGACTCAAAAAACAGCATTGCAAATAAACGAGGCTTTTGAGTACTATGGCACTTTTTGTAGCAGGCATTGTTATAACGAAACCGCCACACTTAGCCTTCATACCCTTACTAAATACCTCCATCATTTGCTTCCGGTTATGCAGGAGCTTATCAGTGATTCGGTTTTTCCGGAAAATGAGCTTGAATTGTTTAAACAGAACTCACTGCAAAAATTAACAGTGAATTTACGTAATGCCGAATTTGTTGCCGGGAGGTTAATTGACAGTTATGTTTATGGAGAAAACCACCCTTATGGTATTTACACCCGGCCAGATACCTTAGAGCAATTAACAGTAGAAGAACTAAAATTGTTCTACAATCAATATTATCTTAATGGGGAAGCTGTACTTTTTGTTTCTGGAAATTTGCCGGAAAAGATATTTGAATTACTCAACAACAATTTTGGTAAGCTCAGTTTAAAACCCGCAACCTTTCATTATCCTGCTAAAGTGGCGACACCTTCAATAGTAAAAAAATACCGTATAGAAAACGATAAAACATCGGTGCAAGGAGCAATTAGGCTGGCACAGCCTTTCCCCAACAGGCACCACCCCGACTTTAAAAAAGTTATGTTGCTTAATTGCCTGTTCGGTGGCTTTTTTGGCTCCAGGTTAATGAGTAATATCAGGGAAGATAAAGGCTTTACTTACGGTATTTACAGTTATATACAAAACCATTTGCAGCAAAGTGCGTGGCTTATCAGTACCGAAGCAGGCAAAGATGTTTGCGAAGCAACCATTAGCGAAGTGTATAAGGAAATGAAGGCGCTCACACAAAAGCACGTAGGTAAAGATGAATTGTTGCTGGTAAAAAATTATATGATGGGTACCATACTTGGCGATCTCAATGGCCCTTTTCAAATAATGGGCAGATGGAAAAATATTATACTCAACCAACTGGATGAAACCTATTTTTATGATTCTGTAAAAGCCATAAAGGAAACCACTGCCGAAGAACTCATGGAACTTTCAAAAAAATATTTAAGCCCCGAACAATTTTATGAGTTGGTTGTATATTAGGTTAATGTACCTTTGAGTTACCAGCACAACAAAAATGAATTTTTTAATAAAACTATTAATTACCGCAGGCGTTTCTTACCTGTTGCCTCAGTTGCTTTCCGGCATACATGTGGATAGTTTTAAGGCGGCTGTTTTATTCGCCCTTTTGCTGGGTATATTAAATGTACTGGTAAAACCTATTTTTATAATACTCACTTTGCCCGCAACTATACTTACGCTGGGTTTGTTTTTACTGGTTATAAATGCCGTTATGGTAATGCTGTCTGCAAAGTTTATATCCGGCTTTCATGTAGATGGCTTTTGGTGGGCACTGCTTTTCAGTATTTGCCTTTCGTTAATTACTTCGTTCCTGCACTCTGTTATTGACAACCCACGAAAATAATTTTTAATTCTAACCCGTAAATTGAAGACGATGTTGAACTACAAGTCCATTTTTGGGTTTGTATAAATTTTTTTTTAAAATGAGAAAAAATCAAACAAGGGCAATCGTTATTTGCCTTGCATTGCTGGGCATGCTTACTGTTTTTGCAGGTGGTTCTGTGCTGTTTGATTTATTTGATATGAGGGAAAGAGAAGGTAATTATATACTGTATATCGTTTGGGCAAATTTTATCTGCGGCTTTATTTATCTTATTGCTGCTTACGGGATATTAAAAAAGCAACGTTGGGCAGCATATCTTCTTTTCCTGGCTTCTGCTTTACTACTGCTGGTATTTTCCGAGCTGATTATACATATTAATAGAGGTGGATTGTATGAAACAAAAACGGTATATGCAATGAGTTTTAGAACAGCTGCTACCATTTTGTTTTCTATTTTAAGCTATTTGATCTTAGTAAAAAAAAGCCATAAAAACCAGCGGGATAACTAATTTCCAATTGTAGCGTAATGTATAAAATTTGGATGATTTTTTAAAAACCGGCGCTACAAATTAATAAAAGATAAAAATGTCTATATTTGCATTTATGCGGTAGTAAGAATCTGTAAAGCCGTTCTAATACAGGGCAGATACTGCTGTTTAAAATATTAAGTTGCCAAACTAAATGGGAAGAAAAGTATTTTTATGATGACGGACAGGCCCAAAAAGCTCATAGCTTTTTTATTGATTTTCTCTTTTATTATTTACACCATTTGCATTTATTTTAATTTTTCCCAAACAAATGTTCGCATAAACGCTCCTGCACAGGAAGGCAAGCTGGTATGGCAGCAATATGGCTGTAACTCCTGTCACCAGGTATATGGTCTGGGGGGCTATTTGGGCCCTGATTTAACGAATGTATATTCAAAAGGAGGATCAGGGTATATTAAAGCATTCCTAAAATCGGGAACTGAGGTTATGCCTAAATTTCAATTAACCGAAAATGAAATGAACAATTTGGCGGCCTATCTTAAGGTTGTGGACTCTTCAGGTAAGAGTAGCCCCCATTTGTTTAAAATAAATTACGATGGCACCATTCAGCAATAAACAAGATATTATACTACGCAACTTTTTAATTACTGTTTTATGCCTGCTGTTTTTGGGTATGTTTTTTGGCTTAACTGGCGCTTTACAATACTTGTCGCCCGGTTTTTTGAAAAATTACTTATCGTTTGAAAGAGTAAGGCCGCTGCACGTTTCTTCTGTGGTTTTTTGGATAATCTTTGGTGCTGCCTGTTGTGTTTTAACGTATGTAAAAGAGTATGTAGCAGGCAGTTTATTTTCATGGAAAATATTAAAGCTTGCATATGTTATTTTTTTATTTTCTACCATTATTATTTTAAGCTCTTATGTTTACGGCATTTTTGGCGGCAGGGAATACTGGGAGTTTAATCCTGTATTAGCTATTCCCGTTACAATAGTATGGGTATTATTACTGATCATCTTTGTAAAGTCAATTAAAACTTTTAAAAAGCAGCCTGTATATATCTGGATGTGGCTAACTGGTTTTTGCTTTTTTTTATTTACCTACCTCGAATCTAATTTATGGCTTATTCCTTTTTTTAGGAACAATGTTGTTTATGAATTAACGGTTCAATGGAAATCTTATGGCGCCATGGTGGGCTCATGGAATATGTTGATTTATGGCTGCGGTATTTATTTAATGGATAAAATTTCAGGCACTAAAGAATATGGCTTTTCTAAAACGGCATTTGCTATTTATTTTTTAGGGCTGTTTAATTTAATGTTTAACTGGGGCCACCATATTTATACTTTGCCTACTCATAGCCTTATAAAAAACATTGCGTATGTAGTAAGTATGACAGAGCTTATATTGTTTGTCCGTATTATCTATCTCTGGAAATCATCTTTAAGTACGGCATTAAAACATTTTCATTATTTGCCGTATAAATTTTTAATGGCAGCCGATATTTGGATTTTCCTCACCCTGGCATTGGCCATTCCCATGTCCATTCCTGCCGTAAATATTTATACGCATGGCACGCATGTTACGGTTGGCCATACCATGGGAGCTACTATTGGTATCAATACCATGTTGCTTTTCGCTTTTATTTTCGATATTATTTGGAAAGAAAAAATAATTGCACCTGAAAAAATAAAAAACTTTAACCTGGTTTATTGGATAGCTAATGGCGCTTTGCTCAGCTTTTGGCTTGCGCTGGTAATTGCCGGATTTTTAAAAGGCCACTGGCAAATGCATCCAGCATCGGTTCCCTTTTCTGCAATGATGTCAAGCTTAAAACCTTTTTTTATAATTTTTTTTATTGCGGGCAGTTTATTGTTTTTAAGTTTATCGGTATTTATTTTCGTGGCGGTATCTGCATTAGTAAAAATGAAACCGCAAGCAACACCACAAGCTGCTACTTAATATTTATTAAGAAAATTAATGAAAACCCGGTTACAGAAAATTGTTTACAAAGCATTTCCCCATTCAGCATAGGAGTCGGCTGTTTCAAAAAGTTTTAGTTTTAAAAGTTGTAATTCCCCTGGAAAATGCATTTGTAACTGCTGCCTTATAAAGAGCAAAATATTTTCAACAGACGGTTCCATTTCCCATATCAGTAAATTTTCAGCAGCCATAAAAGCGGGGTTTGTATTTAAATAGGTTCCTGACAATACCAGTTGATGGTCGAGCTTTTGGAGTATGAGGTCATCAACAATTTTTTTCAAATCTTTAAAATCAAAAATAAGGCCGGGTGCTGGCAAATAACCCTGCTTGTTGACGCTGCTGGTTACGGTAACGTGTAATACATAAGAGTGCCCGTGAATATTTTTGCATTTTCCGGCGTAGCCATATAATGCATGGGCCATTTCAAAGCGGAATATTTTTGTTACACTTAGCATTTATGGGCCAATTTAAATTGGTTCAATTGAGCTGCAAAATTAAAGATTAAAAGACGGAATTTAAACATATAATTTTTTGATTTTATCTTTTGCTTTTTGGCTAAAAACCAGGTTTTGGTTTCTGCCAAATAAATCTTTCCTTGTTCATTTCATTATTAAAACTGAAATTGCAACATGCAGTTTTTAAAACAAGATTTATCGGCTGAAAAGCTCATAGAATTATACAAGCAACTGGTTCTTCCCCGTTTAATAGAAGAAAAAATGCTGGTATTGCTCCGGCAGGGAAAAATAAGTAAATGGTTCAGCGGAATTGGCCAGGAAGCTATAGCAGCAGGCGCTACGGCAGCTTTGCAGCCCGATGAGTGGATAATGCCTTTGCACAGGAACCTGGCTGTTTTTACCGGCCGCAACATGCCTTTATCTAAATTATTTATGCAATGGCAGGGCAATAAGGACGGGTACAGCAAAGGCAGGGAACGCAGCTTTCATTTTGGCAGTAAAGAACATCATGTGTGCGGAATGATAAGCCATCTTGGCCCGCAACTTGCCATTGCAGATGGTGTTGCACTTGCCTATAAATTACAAAAAGCCAATAAAGTTGCTTTGGCATTTACCGGCGATGGCGGTACCAGCGAAGGGGATTTTCATGAAGCACTAAATATAGCAGCAGTATGGGATTTGCCGGTAATTTTTATTATTGAAAATAACGGCTATGGCTTAAGCACACCGGTAAATGAGCAATACCGGTGTAAAAATCTAGTGGATAAAGCTGCCGGTTATGGAATAGATGGCGTACAAATTGACGGCAATAATATTCTTACGGTTTATGATACTATTAAAGGCGTAAGGGAGTATTGTATCAAAAATCAAAAACCGTACTTAATTGAATGTATTACATTTCGGATGCGTGGGCACGAGGAAGCCAGCGGCGTAAAATATGTTCCCAAAGAACTATTTGAACTATGGGAAAAAAAAGACCCGGTAAAAAACTATGAAAACTGGCTTATTGAAGAAAAAATTTTATTGGAACCGCAGGTGAACGATATTAAAACAAAAGCCAAAGAGTATATAGAAAGGGAATTACAAGCTGCTTATAATGCCGCAGCTTTGCATCCCAATACTACAGAAGAAGTAAACGATGTTTATGCCAAAAGAAAAGGCCCGGTTTTTTATAATATTCCAGCAAGTCAGCAGGCTGGCGGTAGCCGATTTTCAAAACTCAGGCTTTCAGAAAACGACCATCAACCCAAAGCACAGGAAAAACGTTTTATAGAAGCCATAAGTGAAGGACTAAAACAAAGTATGCAGCAGCATGATAATTTAATATTAATGGGGCAGGATATTGCAGAGTATGGCGGCGCATTTAAAGTTACCGAAGGATTTGTAAATGAATTTGGAAAAGAAAGGGTACGCAATACACCACTTTGCGAAAGTGCAATTGTAGGCGCTGCATTGGGCTTAAGCCTTGAAGGGTATAAAGCAATGATGGAAATGCAATTTGCCGATTTTGTAACCGTTGGGTTCAACCAAATTATCAATAACCTGGCAAAAATACATTATCGCTGGAGCCAAAATGCCGATGTAGTAATCAGGATGCCCACCGGCGGCGGCGTGGGCGCTGGCCCTTTTCACAGCCAAAGTAATGAAGCATGGTTTGTACATTGCCCGGGATTAAAAGTTGTGTATCCTTCTACCGCATACGATGCAAAGGGCTTGTTGATAGCAGCCATTAATGATCCCAATCCTGTACTATTTTTTGAACATAAAGCATTATACAGGAGCATTAGTGGCCAGGTGCCGGAAGAATATTATGAAGTGGAAATTGGCAAAGCCAAACATGTAAAGGAAGGACAAGATATTTCTATTATTACTTATGGTGCAGGTGTACACTGGGCAATAGAATATGCCGAAAAAAACAAAAAAATTTCTGTTGATATTGTTGACCTGCGCAGCTTGCTGCCACTGGATTACGATGCTTTGCAACAAGCAGTAAGCAGAACGGGTAAAATACTGGTGCTGCATGAAGATACTTTAACAGGTGGTATTGGCGGAGAAATAGCCGCTTGGATAAGCGAACATTGTTTTGATAAACTGGATGCACCGGTTATGCGTTGTGCCAGCCTGGATACCCCCATTCCTTTTAACCTTGACCTGGAGAAAAATTTTATGGCCTATTCAAGGCTTGGCCAAAAAATTGAACAACTCATGAGTTACTAAACAAAAATTTACACCTCAAAAATCCCTTCACCCTGCCTTATTACCTGCCAGTTATCTGTGGTACAATCAACCACCGTAGAAGGATTGATACCGCCAATGCCACCATCAATAACATAATCTACTTTGTCACCAAAAATCTCATTAATAATTTCCGGGTCGGTATAGTCTTCTACCCTTTCGCCGGGCAACGAAGCGCTTAAAACCGGGTGGCCTATGGTTTTCAGCATTTGCTGGCATATTTCATTATCGGGCACTCTTAGCCCAATGGTGGACCGCTTGCTTTGAATAAACCTGGGCACCACTTTACTAGCAGGCAATATAAAAGTAAATGGCCCCGGAAGATAAGATTTCAGCATTCGGTAAAGTGGTGTGTTGATGCTTTTGGTATATTCACTCAGGTGGCTCAAATCATTGCACAAAAAGGTCATTAAATGTTTTTTAGGGTCGGCATTTTTTATTTTGGCAATACGTTCAATGGCTTTGTGTTCAAAAATAGTACAGCCAATTCCATATACACTGTCTGTAGGGTATATTACCACACCGCCATTCAGCAGGCAATCGGCTACCTGCTGTATCAATCTGGGCTGGGGGTTTTGTGGGTGTATCCTTAATAACATTAAAACTATTGAGGTGAGGATAAGTAAAACACAAGGCAATTTAAATTTTATCCTCTACTTTTGCAGCGTTTTTTAATTTTTATACTAATACGTTAAGCAATATGTCACTTATTACTGTGGGCACTATGGCTTTTGATGCCATTGAAACACCTTTTGGAAAAGTAGATAAAATAGTTGGCGGCTCTGCAACCTATGTTGCCTACGCAGCAAGTAACTTTGTATCTCCGGTGCAGCAAATATCCATTGTAGGGTACGATTTTCCAGAAGAAGAAATGAAAAGCCTGCAAAAACGGGGCGTACAAACAGAAGGCGTAGAAGTGGTAAAAGATAAAAAATCTTTTTTTTGGAGCGGTAAATATCATATTGATATGAACTCCCGTGATACTTTAATAACCGACCTGAATGTATTAGAAGACTTTAATCCTATAGTACCAGATAGTTACCAGGGTTCAGAATTTTTATTATTGGGTAACCTGATGCCCAAACTGCAGTTAAGCGTAATTAACCAGTTGAAAAAAAGACCTCGCCTCATTGTTATGGACACCATGAACTTTTGGATGGACATTGCCATGGACGATTTAAAAACAGTATTAAAAAAAGTAGATGTATTATTGGTGAACGATGGGGAAGCCAGGCAACTAAGCGGCGAAGTTTCCTTAGTAAAAGCGGCCAAAGCCATTATGGCAATGGGCCCGCAATACCTTATTATCAAAAAAGGCGAGCATGGCGCATTGTTGTTTCACCAAAACAGCGTGTTTTTTGCACCGGCTTTACCGTTGGAAGATGTGATAGACCCAACCGGCGCCGGTGATACTTTTGCCGGGGGGTTTACCGGTTACTTAGCCAAAGTAAAAGACATCAGTTTCGACAGCATGAAAACAGCCATTATAGTAGGTAGCGCTATGGCAAGTTTTTGTGTAGAAAAATTTGGCCCGGAAAGATTAAAAGAAATTACCGCAGATGATATTACAGCCCGTATCAATGAATTTGTGCAATTGGTAAATTTTGATATAGACCTTATTTGATAAGAAAGATTTTAGATAAGTTGCTTTATAATTAACTTTGAGCAGAAGGAGTTAAAGCAATGTACAACCAAAGCGAATCAAAAATATTACAGCAGCAAACCCAGCAATGGCTTGCATTTATAGACAGCAAAACCATTAATGAAAAAATTGCGGCAGGTATTGATAACTTGCGCAATGTATTACGTTTTCATGAATATCGCTATTATGTTTTAAATAATCCGCATTTGGCCGATGCTGAGTATGATCTTCTTTATAAACTACTCGAAAATTACGAGAAAGATAATCCATCTTCTATTACCCCGAACTCTCCTACGCAAAGGGTTGGCGTTGCTTTTATTAAAGACTTCCCCAAAAGACAACACCTTGTTCCCATGCTTTCGTTGGAAAATTCTTATAATGCAGAAGACCTTTTGGACTGGGACAGGAAAGCCAGGGAATTAAGCGGCTTAAGCAGTATTGAATATTGTGTGGAACCAAAATTTGACGGAGCAAGCATTTCTGTTATTTATGAAAACGATTTATTGATGCATGGCGTTACCCGTGGAGATGGCGAAACAGGAGATGATATTACACCCAATATCAGACAAATAAAATCGTTACCCTTATCGGCTTTATTCAGCAACTATGGTATTGCTCAAATTGAAATAAGGGGCGAAGTTTTGATGAATAAAAATAATTTTAAAAAATATAACGACGGGCTTATGGAAGAGGGCTTGCCGCCCCTGGCCAACCCAAGAAATGCCGCCGCAGGTAGCCTGCGTATTAAGGAAACGGCTGAAGTAAGAAAAAGAAACCTTGAGGCTTTTTTATACCACGTTAGCTATTTTACAGCTTATAATTTACCCTTTACCCTTAACGGTAAAAAAATGGAGAAGGCTTTAAATAGCAAACCTGCAACCCATAGCACAATGCTGGAAATGCTTTGGAACCTTGGCTTCCGCAGCCCAAAAGCTGAAATGACAGTTGTGGAAGGAATTGATGCAGTAACGGAACATATTCAGGCATACGAAGAAAAAAGAGATAGCCTGCCTTATGAAATAGATGGAATGGTGATAAAGGTTAACGATTTGAATTTACAGGAGAAACTGGGCATGACGTCGCACCATCCCCGATGGGCAATTGCGTTTAAATTTAAAGCAAGGCAGGCTACAAGCAAATTAATTTTAGTGGATTTCCAGGTAGGGAGAACAGGCGCCGTAACACCGGTAGCAAAAATACAACCGGTGCAGGTAGGAGGCGTTACGGTAAGCAGCATATCCATTCATAACGAAGAGTATATTAAAGAAAAAAACTTAATGCTTGGCGACGCTATTCTTATTGAAAGAAGCGGCGATGTAATTCCCCAAATTGTAAAATCATTACCCGAACTAAGGGACGGAAATGAAAAGAAAATAATTTTCCCCAAAAAATGTCCAGTATGTAAAGAACAACTGTACAAAGCGCAGGATGAAGCCGTTTGGCGTTGCACCAATATAAATTGCGAAGCACAGGTAGTGGAACGCATTATTCATTTTGCCGGCAAAAATGCAATGGATATTCGTAGTTTAGGAGATGCCAACATCCGAAAGTTTTATCAGCTTGGCTTATTAAAATCTGTTTCTGATATTTACCAATTTCCTTTTGAAGCAGTAAAATCGCTGGAAGGCTTTGGTACAAAATCTATTGAAAACCTGCAAACCGCTATTGAAAACAGTAAGCAACAACCTTTGCACAGGTTTATTTATGCTTTGGGCATACGGTATGTGGGCGAAACTACGGCCAAATCACTGGCGCAGGCAGTAAATAATATTTTTGACTTAAGTGCATATAGCTTGGAAAAATTGCAGCAGCTGGATGATATTGGGGTAAAAGTAGCATCCAGCATTTTCGATTTTTTTAAAAATTTAGACAATATTAAAATGCTGTATTCCCTTCAGGAGTTGGGCTTAAATATGAGTGCAGCAAAAGCAACTAAAAGCGGTAACCTTACAGGCCAAACTTTTTTATTTACCGGCACACTGGAAAAAATGAAACGTACCGAAGCCGAAGAACTGGTAGAAAAAAACGGTGGTAAAATTTTAGGCAGTGTAAGCAGTAAATTAAATTACCTGGTAGTAGGCGCCGAAGCAGGGAGCAAGTTGGAGAAAGCAAAAAAAATAAGCTCGGTAAAAATTTTAACAGAAGAAGATTTTTTACAAATGATTCAGGCCAAATAAAATTATTTATATGTTGCAACAGTCAACGCTAAGATTTTTAAAACAATTACGTTCCAATAACAATAAACCCTGGTTTGATAACCATCGGCAGGAATATGAAAAAGTAAAAGAAGATTTTATAAACCTGGTTCAGCAAGTATTGGATAATGCTGCCAGGTTTGATGCAAATTTGCAAAACCTGCAACATAAAAATTGTGTTTTTCGCATCAACAGGGATGTAAGATTTAGCGCCGATAAGCGGCCTTATAAAAATAACCTTGCTGCTTATTTTAATAAAGATGGAAAAAAGGGCGAAGGAGCAGGATATTACCTGCATATAGAACCCGGAAAAAGTTTTATTGGTGTGGGAATATGGCAACCATTGCCCGAAGTGCTGGCAAAAATACGGCAGGAAATAGATTACAACTTGCCCGGGTTTAAATTATTGCTGAAAAATGCAAAGTTTAAAAAACATTTTTTCAATGGCCTTGTCACAGAGAATAAGCTTTCCCGTCCGCCAAAAGGCTATAACGACGATAACCCCGCAATTGAATGGATAAAATTGAAAAGTTTTATTGTTACCTGCACAATAAGCGATGCCGATATTGTAAAAAAAACTTTCTCCAAACAGGTTGCCGATGTTTTTGGCGCCGCATTACCACTCGTAAATTTTATTAATAAAGCCCTGGATTAAAAAAAATGGCCAGTGATAAAAATCACCGGCCTTGCTTACCTCTGAAACCACAAGAAAAAATCTTTACGAGGTAAAGTATAACTATATTAAACAAAACGAAACAAAAATCTTTGGCCTTTTGGGGTGATTTTTTACTGGAAGTTTGGAATAGAGAAGTATGCTCTTTTGAAGGGCTTCAGATAAGATAGAATTGGAAATAATCGTTTTATAGAGGGTGACTGTAAAATTATAATAAATATTTTATTATAATAATTTTTTTGCCTTTTTTTTGCTCAATTTTTCTTTTGTATCTTTTTTTGCAAATTCATTGAGGTAAATTTTGTATTGACTATACCAGTAATAGGGCGCTTTTTTACTATAACCTATCTATATTACTCATATCCGTTGGCAAGGCCACTATGCTTAAAGCTTCATCCGTGCTGCTTGAATAGCAGTTTTAACAATAACTGGAAATAGCCCATCATAGTGAATATTTTCATAATAATTTAAAGTAATTATTAAATTTATAGCTTACTAGTACCTTAAGAGGGGTTTAATTTGCGCTTATTTAGAACCTGCAAAACTAATTACCATTAGTTTTGTAGCAGATCTGGTAAAAATGGCAAAAATAAAAGCCGGCAAAAAGGAAAGTAAAAAAGCGGCAATGCTTTTCAGAAAGAATGGCTTTACCTCCACTAGTATGCAGCATATTGCTGCAGAACTTGGCGTGGAAGCACCAAGCCTGTACAACCATATTACCGGAAAGGCTCAACTGCTGCAAAGTATTTGTTTTGCCGTAGGCGATGATTTTACGGCCCATTGGTACCGTGTTAAGAACAGTTCAGAAACCGTTTCTCAAAAACTGGAACTACTCATAAAACTGCATATACGAAAAATCACAACAGATTTTAATGAAGTTTTTGTTGCCAACCATGAGTGGAAGCAATTGAAAGGGCCTTTTTTGAAACAGTTTATTTTACAAAGGCAGGCGTATGAGAATTTTATGATAGAACTTATTGCTGAAGGAGTCAAATTAAAAGCATTTAAAACTATTCATCCCAAAGTTGCAGCGCTCAGCATCCTTTATACCATTCGTGGCATAGAGTACTGGAAGCGAAAAGAAAATATTTTGAGCAATAAAGAAATCGAAGAAAATATTATCAATCATTTATTATTTGGATTAATACAGTAACAATGGCAGCACATTTTCATCTATTAAAAATTAAGAAGGTAATTCTGGAAACAGCGGAAAGCGTTTCTATAATTTTTGAAATTCCTGAAAAAATTGCGCCTGAATTTTTGTATACCGAAGGGCAAAATATTACCTTAAAAGCAGTGGTTAACGGGGAAGAAATAAGGCGGTCTTATTCCTTATGCACAGCGCCATATGAAAATGAAATTAAAGTTGCAGTAAAATTGGCTTTTGCCGGCAAGTTTTCAACTTTTGCACAAACGTTAAAAGCTGGAGATGTACTGGAAGTGCTGCCGCCGGTAGGAAAATTTAATGCACGCCTTAAAAAAGGTTTTGGTAATTACCTGGCTATTGCGGCTGGTAGCGGTATTACGCCTGTACTCTCAATAATAAAGCATACCATCAAGCAACAACCCGAAAGTTCTTTTACATTGATATACGGCAATAAAAGCCGGGGTTCCATTATGTTTTTTGAAGAGCTGGAATCGCTTAAAAATAAATTTATGGGCCGTTTTAATTTGATACATATCCTGAGCAGGGAAAAAACCGAAGTTCCATTAAATTACGGCAGGATAAACCCGGCAAAATTAGCAGAGCTGCAACCCATGATTGACTTTTCAAAATTTGACAGTGTGTACATTTGCGGCCCCGAGGATATGATTTTTTCAACCGTTGAATTTTTAGAAAAAAACAGGCTGGAGAGAAGTAAACTTCATTTTGAACTGTTTACAACACCCGGGCAAAAACAAAACCTGAATACTTTGCCTGATGCCAATATACAAGATGAAACAAAACCCAAAAGCAATATTACCGTAAAGGTAGATGGCCGAAGTTTTTCATTTGATTTAAGCACCAAAGGAAAAAGTATTTTAGCAGCAGCTTTAGCCCAGGGTGCAGATCTTCCCTTTGCTTGCAAAGGCGGCGTTTGCAGTACCTGTAAAGCAAAACTGGTAAGCGGTAACGTAAAAATGGATGTAAATTATGCATTGGAGCCCGATGAAGTAGAACAGGGATTTATCCTCACCTGCCAAAGCCATCCCATTACCGAAAACGTAGTTGTGGATTATGATGTAAAATAAAAAATAAAGCCTACCATTATGGCAGGCCTTATCGCTTGTATGAAGAAGAACTAAGATTTTATAATCAGTCATGCCCCGAAAAGTATGATCCGTCAACAAATTTTAAAATTTATTTTGGGGAACAGCAGTAGAGAAATTGTCCGCTAATAAACGATTATATAAGGTATGGTTTAAAACAAATTAATATTTAGCAATCAATTTTTTTCTAAAAAAATAGCATCCCTGCGCAATATCAAAATATTATGTTTATGCGAATTCATATAGGCCTATTATTCAACAAAGAAATTGATTCATCGGAATTTTTAAAAACTAACAATCATTAGTTATTGTTTACATTTGTAGGCCAAAATATTCAAATGAGTATACAAAATTTAGAAGCACATTTTCAGTCCAGCATTGACAAAGAAATAAAAATTGAACCCAAAGACTGGATGCCTGATGCATACCGTAAAACCAACCTTAGGCAAATAAGCCAGCACGCACATAGCGAAATTGTAGGCATGTTGCCTGAAGGAAACTGGATAACACGGGCACCTTCTTTAAAACGCAAAGCCATACTTATTGCCAAGGTTCAGGATGAAGCAGGCCATGGCCTGTATTTATATTGCGCTGCCGAAACACTGGGAATGGATAGGGCGCAAATGATTGACGATTTACATAGCGGCAAAGCAAAATATTCTTCTATTTTTAATTACCCTACAATTACCTGGGCAGATATGGGTGCAATAGGCTGGCTGGTAGATGGCGCCGCAATTTTAAACCAGGTAATGCTTTGCCGCACCAGTTACGGGCCTTATGCAAGAGGTATGGTACGTATTTGCAAAGAAGAAAGTTTTCACCAACGCCAGGGTTTTGAAAGCCTTTTGGTTTTATCTAAAGGAACAGCAGAGCAAAAAGCCATGTGCCAGGATGCCATTAACCGCTGGTGGTGGCCAAGCCTTATGATGTTTGGCCCAAAAGACAGCGAAAGTACCAACAGCGACCAAAGCATGAAATGGAAAATTAAAAGAAAAACAAACGATGAACTTAGGCAGCAGTTTGTAGATATGATTGCGGAGCAGGTGAAGCTATTAGGAATGACACTGCCCGATGCCGAACTAAAATGGAACGAAGAAAGAAAGCATTTCGATTTTGGCGAAATAAACTGGGATGAATTTTGGAATGTGGTAAAAGGCAACGGCCCATGCAATAAACAACGGCTGGATGCAAGGCGCAAGGCCCACGAAAACGGAGCATGGGTGCGAGAAGCAGCAATGGCGTATGCCTCAAAAAAAGCAACCCCAAATGTAAAGGAGCAGGTAGCATAAGTAATAGAACTTAAAATTATTTAAAATCATGAGTTTCAAAATAAACAAATATTTCTACGGCGATATTCCCGAAGAAAAAGCAGGCAGCAGTAATTACGAAACAAAGCCCGATGTTGCAAACTGGCCGCTTTGGGAAGTGTTTATCCGCAGCAAACAAGGGCTGGACCATAAACACGCCGGCAGTCTGCATGCCGCAGATGCAACTATGGCAATTGAAAATGCAAGAGATGTTTATACCAGGAGGCAGGAAGGTATCAGCATTTGGGTGGTTGAAAGTAAACAGATACATGCCAGCAACCCCGATGAAGCCGAAAGTTTTTTTGACCCTGCAGAAGATAAAGTGTACCGGCACCCTACTTTTTACAATTTACCCGATGCAGTAAAGCATATGTAATTGATGGATAATTATTCAATTGATAATTTTTAATGATGAGCCAAAATAAATTGAATTATGTTTTATTTATGGCCGATACCAATCTAATCCTTGCACAACGCAATGCAGAATGGTGCGGCCACGGGCCAGTATTGGAGCAGGATATTGCTATTACCAATATTACCCTTGACCTCTTGGGCCAGGCAAGAAATTTTTATCAATACGCAGCATCGCTAATAAACCAATCAGCCAGGCAACCAATTGAAGCAACAGAAGACAGCCTTGCCAATTTAAGAACAGAAAGGGAATTTAAAAACTTATTACTATGCGAATTGCCAAACGGAGATTGGGCACAAAGCATCCTTAAGTTATTTTTCTTTAGTGCATATACGCAATTATTATACACCCAATTGCAGCACAGCAAATACGATCGCATTGCAGCTATTGCCCAAAAATCTTTAAAAGAAACCAACTATCTTTTGCGCTGGAGCAGCGAGTGGGTAATAAGGCTTGGTGACGGAACAGAAGAAAGTAATCAACGCATTAAAAATGCTTTAACTTACCTATGGCCTTTTACCGGCGAAATGTTTGTTGCTGCAGATTTTGAAGATGAAATTGATTTGAAAGGAATAAAAGATAAATGGCAACAAAAAATACATGCTGTTTTGAGCGAAGCAACCCTTGCTGTTCCCGATATGCAAATGCTTATGCAAAGCGGTGGCAAGCAGGGAATTCATACAGAGCATTTGGGATATATTCTGGCCGAAATGCAGTATTTGCAAAGAACCTATCCTGGGGCAGAATGGTAAACTAAATTTTTAGTGCAAAAGCAAACGATAGATATTAAACAATTGGAAAATAGGATATGGCAAATACTTGCAAGAATTACTGACCCCGAAGTGCCTGTTTTAACCATTCTCGATTTGGGCATTGTAAGAGAAGTTATTGCCGATGATACAGGCGTGCAGGTTTCCATTACACCTACCTATTCTGGTTGCCCTGCAATGGATATGATTGCAACACAAATCCGCATGGAACTTTTGAGCGAAGGCATTAAAAAAGTGGATATTAAAAGTATCCTTTCTCCTGCATGGACAACCGATTGGATGAGCGAAGCCGGAAAACAAAAACTAAAAGCTTATGGCATAGCGCCACCCAATCAAAAGCAACAGGTTTGCCAGCAGGATTTATTTGCAGCAAACGAAGCCATACAATGCCCACGCTGTAACTCATATCATACCCAAAGAATAAGTGAATTTGGGAGCACAGCATGTAAAGCACTGTATCAATGCCTCCACTGTAAAGAACCCTTTGACTATTTTAAATGCCACTAACTAAGCCTGCAAAAGTTTACTTTTACTATTCTTAAAATTACATTCATGTTTGTTGTAATTTGCTGTTGCAAAAAAACTTTATTATTACAATTCTAACGGGTTTATGGAATTAATTACTTTATACCTTGCCGAAATTGGCCAGGTAGTTTTTGCCTTTGTAATAGGTGCCATTATTGGTATTGAAAGGGAATTTAGGAGCAAACCTGCCGGTTTTAGGACCATGATTTTAATTTGTGTGGGCTCCTGCCTTTTTACCATTTTATCAAAAGAATCCGATAGCGGCAGTGCAGACAGGATTGCCAGTAACATTGTAACCGGTATTGGTTTTATAGGCGCCGGGGTAATTTTTAAAGAAGGCATTTCTATAAATGGCATTACTACCGCAGCCTTAATTTGGGTAACGGCAGCTTTAGGTATGGCAATTGGCTTCCATAACTATCCGCTTACCATTGTGGTAGCGGCAATTGTGGTAATTGTATTATTTATTTTAGAACCAGTACAGCGTTATTTTGAACGTTTTCACAAAGTAAAAGATTACCGCATCCACAGTTCTAATATTAGCCCGGCTTTTAGAACAGAAATTGAAACTTTTTTTGAACAAAATAAATTTGGCTTCAGGTGTATGAAGGCATCTAAAGACCGAAACGAAGCAGTTTATCTTTACCGTGTAAGTGCATCGGACAGGAATTATACACTTGTAGATGAATATTTAATAAACCATATTTCTATTTCAGGTTTTGAAGTATAAATAATTATAAATTTTTTTATGTCCTCTATTCTTTTTGAAACTAAAGGCAATGCCGCCTATATTATCCTCAACCGGCCCGATAAATTCAATGCATTTAACCGGGAAATGGCGCTGGAACTTCAGCGAGTACTGGATGAATGTGGAAAAAATTCCACCATCAAAGCCGTTGCCCTTAGCGGCAGCGGAAAAGCTTTTTGTTCCGGCCAGGATATTAGCGAACTGGTAGGTGATAACGCCATTGGAATAGATAAAATTCTTACGGAACATTATAACCCGGTTGTATGCCGCATCCGGGAACTGGACAAACCCGTAATTGCCTGCGTAAATGGCGTTGCAGCCGGCGCTGGCGCAAACATTGCCCTGGCTTGCGATATTGTAGTAGCAACAGCATCTGCAAGTTTTATACAGGCTTTTAGCAAAATTGGATTAATACCCGATAGTGGCGGCACATTTATTTTGCCCAGGCTCATTGGTTTTCAAAAAGCTTCTGCCCTAATGATGCTGGGCGATAAAATTAAAGCAGAAGATGCGGAACGAATAGGTATGATTTATAAATTTTTTAGTGATGAAAGTTTTAAAGAAGAATCGGATAAAATAATAACCACAATTGCCAATATGCCCACCCTGGGATTGGCTTATACCAAACAGGCGCTGAACCAATCGTTACAAAATAATTTTTATGATCAGTTGCAACTCGAAGATAAATTTCAGCGAAAAGCAGCAGCTACAAAAGATTATGAAGAAGGCATCAATGCATTTTTGGAAAAAAGGGTTGCTGTGTTTAAAGGGGAGTAGTGTTGATGGATAAAAGGTTTGAAATACTAATCAGTTTTAAAACGGCTTTTCAAAATTTTGAAGAGTTGGAGGGTTGGAAAGAATTCCGGGGGGATTTAATATATGAAAACGGTTGCTTTAGTAAAAACTATACAGGCAAATGAAAGGTATTATTGCCCGGGGCTCATTAAATGAAACCCTTAAACAGTTAATTGATACAAACAATTGTAAGTATATTGCAAATGCAAGGCTCATATATTTTAGAAGCCCAATAAATGAAGTTGAACGATTGTTGAATGGCTATATTCATTAAATGGAAAAACTAATTCATTAGCCTTGCCTCATCATCACTATTATATCTATCAACTAAATCAACTCATCAAATTTGTCAACTCACTCAACCCCACAACAAGTAGTAACCCACATGATGCAGCATGATTTATTCAGCCAATGGCTGGGTATTGAAGTGCTGGAGGTTATAGAAGGGTATAGCAAAATTAAAATGCTGGTTCGCCATGAAATGATTAATGGCTTTGGTATTGTGCATGGCGGCATTGCTTTTTCCCTTGCCGATAGTTGCTTTGCCTTTGCTTGCAACAATCGCAATGTATTATCGGTTGCTTTAGATACGGCTATTAATTTTACAAAACCCGTTCATATAGGAGATATGTTAACGGCCGAAGCCAAAGAAATACACAATGGAAAAAGTACGGGGCTTTATCATATTACTATCCAAAACCAAAATGGGCACATTGTAGCACTATTTAAAGGCACTTGTTTTAGAACCAATAAAGCCCTTATATGATCTACTCATTTAAAGGAATTTTGCCGGTTATCCATCCTTCTTCATTTATTCATCCGCAGGCTGTGGTTACGGGCAATGTAATTATTGGCAAAAATGTATATGTAGGCCCAGGCGCTGCTTTGCGTGGAGATTGGGGTAAAATTATTATTGAAGATGGATGTAATGTTCAGGAAAATTGTTCGCTTCACATGTTTCCCGGAGTTACCGTGTTGCTCAAAGAAGCGGCGCATATTGGCCATGGCGCTGTAATACATGGCGCAACAATTGGTAAAAATTGTTTGATTGGTATGAACGCTGTAATCATGGATAATGTGGTGCTGGGAGAGGAATGTATTGTGGGCGCTTTGAGTTTTATTAAAGCGGATGAGTATTTTGAAGCAAGAAGTTTGATTGTAGGCAACCCTGCAAAAAAAATAAAGGAAGTAAGCAACGAAATGATTGACTGGAAAACAAGGGGAACAAAACTATACCAGCAGTTACCACAAGATTTAAGGGATAGTTTAAAGGAATGCAAACCTTTGAGTGAATTACCTGCCAGCAGAGTAATGGGTTTCCCGGAGTATAAACCATGGAACGAATCAAAATAACCGGTGCCTATTTCCTCCCTTATCGTTTGTCTTTTTTCTCTACTTTCTCTTGTCAGCCCAAATCAATTGCTCATGTGTTTTGGTTTCATTAAAGTCGGGAAAATTTCCATCGCCCCTTCCGGTAAATCCACCATCGGGGTGGCCCAGTAAATTACAATTTTCGTCATACAAATCATTAAAATTATCGCAACAGGGAGCCGTAACGTAATAAACTTTTTTTTCTTTATATGTATAGCTGAATATTTTTCTTGGCGGATTTTGTTTTTCTTCGGAAGAAAATTGGTGAATAAGCTTTGTTACACAAGCCGGTATTGTTGTTTCTTTATTTACCGTTGAGGCAACGTTTTTTTGAGAGTGGCAACATCCCGAGGAAATAATAAAGGCAAAGAAGATTAAATTTTTCATGATCAAAAATTATCAGTAAATATATTTATTAAAAGCAGACCTTTGCCAAAATGGAGAAATCAAATTTTGTAGACCAGATAAAAATTTTTTGCCGCAGCGGGCATGGTGGTGCAGGGAGCCGTCATTTTTTACGCAACAAGTTAACTGCAAAAGGCGGGCCCGATGGTGGCGATGGTGGAAGGGGCGCCCATATAATTTTAAAAGGCAATACCCAATTATGGACCTTGCTCCATTTGCGTTATTATAAAAATGTACTAGCCGAAAATGGCGAAAACGGCAGTGGCAACAATTCCACCGGCCGAAACGGAAAAGATATTATTATAGAAGTGCCTTTAGGCACTATTGCAAGAGATGCCGATACCGGCGAATTAGAAGCAGAAATTTTAAGCGACGGCCAGGAAATAATTTGGATGAAGGGCGGCCGTGGCGGATTGGGAAACAGCAATTTTAAAACTGCCACCAACCAGGCGCCTGAATACGCACAACCAGGTGAACCCGGCGTTGAAGGAATAAAGGTTTTGGAGTTAAAAGTTTTGGCCGATGTTGGACTAGTGGGTTTTCCCAATGCAGGTAAAAGCACCTTGCTTTCGGTGATTACTGCTGCAAAACCTAAAATAGCCGATTATGCTTTTACAACCCTCATCCCTCAGTTGGGTATGGTAGAATACCGGGATGGAAAAAGCTTTTGTATAGCCGATTTGCCGGGTATTATTGAAGGCGCTGCCGAAGGAAAAGGCCTTGGACACAGGTTTTTAAGGCATATTGAAAGAAATTCTATCCTCCTTTTTTTAATACCTGCAGATAGTAAAGACCATAAGAAAGAATTTGAAATACTGCGTAGCGAACTGGAGCGCTATAACCCGGAAATGCTGCAAAAAGATTTTATAATCGCCATCAGTAAATCCGATTTGCTGGATGACGAACTTAGAGATGCCATATCAAATGAACTTCCGGCAAATATCCCTCATATCTTTTTCTCAGCCATAAGCCAAAAAGGGATTATGGAATTAAAGGATTTGCTTTGGAAAACACTTAGCCAAAAGCAAGATTAATTTTTGGGAGGATATAGAAATAAGCGGTAACCTGTTTGAGGGCAATAAAGTACATTTGGTTAAATATCTACGTAAATTAAAAAGATTGTTTATGCCACAAACTGTAATAGCAGGTATTGGCCACTATGTTCCCCAAAATATAATTACCAATCAACAGTTGCTGAAGTATATGGATACTTCGGATGAATGGATACAGGAAAGAACCGGTATTAAAGAAAGACGCTATGCCAGCCGCACTGGAGAAACCACCACAACAATGGGCGTTGAAGCGGCTAAAATTGCCATTGATAAAGCAGGTATTTCTGCCGGCGATGTTGACTTTATCATTTTTGCCACACTCAGCCCCGATTATTATTTTCCCGGCTGCGGCGTTTTGCTGCAAAGGGCTTTAAAAATGAAAGAAGTGGGCGCTTTAGATATACGCAACCAATGCAGTGGTTTTGTTTATGCGCTTTCTGTTGCCGACCAGTTTATAAAAACCGGCATGTATAAAAATATTCTTTTGGTGTGCAGTGAAAAACATTCTTTCGGACTGGATTTTAGTACAAGAGGCCGGAATATTTCGGTAATTTTTGGCGATGGCGCAGCAGCTATAGTTTTACAACCTACCCAAGAAAATGAAAAAGGCATATTAAGCACACATTTACACAGCGATGGCGAAAGTGCAGAAATACTGGCCATGTTCAACCCCGGAACCCATGCAAACTATTGGCTGGAACAGAACCTTGCAGATTTTGATGATGCAGAAGTTGGCCAAATGTTTATGAGCCATGACATGATAGATAAAGCGCAAAATTTCCCAAATATGGATGGCCCGGCGGTTTTTAAAAAAGCAGTAGTTAAATTTCCCGAAGTAATTATGGAAGCTTTGGATAAAAACGGGTATAAACCTTCCGATATTGATTTATTAATACCACACCAGGCCAATTTGCGTATTTCCCAGTTTGTGCAGCAAAAGCTGGGCTTAAGTAACGATAAGGTTTTTAATAATATTGATAAATACGGCAATACTACGGCAGCTTCCATTCCTCTTGCACTGAGTGAAGCTGTGGAGCAAGGCAGGATAAAAAAAGGCGATTTGCTTTGTATGGCGGCATTTGGTAGCGGCTTTACATGGGCAAGCGCTTTAGTAAGGTGGTAACCCATTTTACTTATCCATTTGGATTAGATAAAAAATTAGGCAAAACAATACTTTTAACGTTTAAAACCAACCAAAATGTCAAAGGTTTTAATTTTTTGCTTAATGGTTGCACTGTCGTTTTCCTGCACAGTTATAAAACCCAACCAGGTAAACATTGCAGAAAATTATGCAACAGTTTTAAAAGGGGTGAGTGCTGTGCCGGAGAATATGTATTTTAGGTTATACAGTTTAAAGGCACAGTCGGAGCAGGCACAATTAAGCGGGCTTGTATCTACAACAGGTGCTGCAAATGAAGCAATACAGTATTTGGACGAAAGTTTTAAAAACAGGATTGCTTTTTTGAACCTTGTTGATTCAATAACAGAAGCCTATAATATTGTAAGGGATTATGCAGATTTACTTTTGGCCCTTGTTAACGAATCTTATTTATCAAGGTTTATTGCCCAAAAATCCAGCTGGCAGTTATCTTTTGAAAAACTTACTTCCAAATATTTTCTTACTGCTGGCAAAGTGAGCAACTCTTTTACCCCGGTTTCGGTTGGGGCAAGCGGTTTAATTGGCAATATTTTACAGGAAATAGGCACCACAAAAATTAAATCACTGCAAAAAAAATATTTGCAGCAGGCCATAGCATCATCTACTCCCATTGTAAAAGTTATTTGTCAAAATTTTATTGACTTAGACCTTCCGAGGCTAAAAGCAGATTATGTAGCTATGCCTTCTTTTTTGCGGGAAAACTATAAAGATTTTTTAGGCAATATTAATGCATACGAAAAGGCATCAGGCAACAACCCTTATAGCTATTATAGAAACTACATCCCGGTATATAACTACATGCAGTTTCAATATTACGAAGCAGGCCTTTTATTAACCCGTTTGGAAAAATGCATGAAGGACCTGTTGTTGTCATTTGATGCTTTTTTATTTTGTTTTGACCATGATGTTAGCCGCAGCAACCTGCCTGAAGCCATTTCTATTTTAAATGATAGTTACAGTTCATTGCAATTGGTGATAAGCAACTTTGAAACCATCCACAATAAATACTATAAAATGTTTTGAGTATGTGCCCAAATGGCTTTATTAAAATATTTGTTATTGGGTTATTGTTTTCTGCATGTGAAAACAAAGGCACCAGCACTGTAAAAGATATCAATGCAGAGTATGAAGGCAATACAGCCGTAGATTATGATAAAGTAAAACCTTCAGCAGGTAATGCCCATGGCGCCATGGGTTATGTGCCTGCAGATGGTGAAAGCGCAGAAGAAAGTAAGGCCAAAGCCATTCAAATGCAAATAGATTCGGCTTATAAAAGTATTGCCCTGCTTGAAGAGGCAAAAATAGCCCTTAACAATACTCAGGATGAATTACTTTCTGCTGCCGATAGAAATGCCAAATCAAAAGCCATTTATTATATTAACCAAATACAAAATGAAATGTGCAGAGCGGTAGATGCCAGCATCATCAATAACCTTAAAATAAATGCTGCAAAACTGTCAGAAATTACTTCTACTATGGAAGACAATGTAAATAACTTAAAAAGCGCTTCCGAATCTTTGCAAAAAGCTGCAGCTTATGTAACTAAAACCAGCAATATTTTTTCAACATGTTTCACCAGTGGTTGGATAAAACCTGCTATTAAAAAGAAAGCACAATAAAAATGCCACCCAATGGATGGCAGTTGAAAAAAATTTATTGTCCTTTTAATCAGGAAGCATCGTTATCACTTCTCCTTTTTTGTACTTCCTTTACATTATGCGTAATATCAATGGGGTTTACATCAGATATTTGCTGCTGGGTTGCCGGCCTGGTAATTCTTGGGGCTGATAGCCTGGCAGCCGTGAAGTTTTTATAGAATAGCCATAAACTGGCAGCAATTAAAATAAAGCCGAGATACCTTAAAATGCTGCTGAACGTTCCGGATGGCACAGGCGAGTTGTACGTAAGCAGCATTTTATCAAAACTGTCTTTTTCTATTTTGGCATCCGAAGCAGATTTGGGAAGTATGATTTTCATGGTTTGTCCGCTTTGATCATCTATCATTAAAAATTGCTGGTCGGAAACCTTGGTAATATTGGCTTCTTTATTTTCCGGGGTAGATAAATCGGCAAACCATTTTCCCTTTTTGTTCATTTCTGCCATACCTAAAACCTTAAATTTAGCAGAAACAGTCCGTTCAAGGTCATCCAGTTTAATTTCAAAATCTGTCAATTCATTTTTTGGAAAAGCTTTTTTAAATTGATTTTTTATTACCGAAGCGCCGGTTGCTCCCATTTGCTTGAGCATGTCCCACCACTGGGCATTATATTTTGAACTTACACTAAGTACACCGTTGCCCACATCATCGCATACTACTTCAATGGTTGTTTTAACCGGGCTTTTGCCCTGCGCCATTACTTTTACAGTAAAGCCAAGTGAAAACACTAAAATAAAAAATATTGCTGTTTTTATTTTTATGGTAAACTGTTTCATAATTATTGTAGCGTGTTTAAAATATTAGAAATTGTACTTTGATATTTGTTGCCGGATTGTGCATTGGTTCCCAGTATGAGACCTGCTAATTTATTATTTCCCTGTGGTTTAAATGCTGCAACCCAATTTATTGAAATCACATTGGGTATAGAGGTATTGCCATTATACACCTGGTAACCCCCGGCTGATCCTGATTTTTGGTATTGAAGCCCACCTCCATAAGCGCTGGAAACATATTGGTTCAGGTAATTTAAAGCAGCCTCGGGGCTATTGGTTCCGGAGAAACTATATACTTCGGCATTTGCCATACCATCCCTGCTATATATTACTGTTTTTAGTTCGGGTATTTGTGCAGATTTGGCCTTTACTGACCATGAACTGGGGTAAGCAAATTTAAGCACGCCATTATAGGCTTTATAACCTGATGGTACAGTAGAGCCGCCACCATTTCCACCACCACCACCACCATTTCCACCTCCATCATTTCCACCGCCACCATTACCACCACCATCATTACCACCGCCACCGCCCTGGTTACCGCCGCCTGCATTTGCATTATTTACCTGTGGCGTTTGTGATATTGCACCAGATGTAAATGACTTGGCAATTTCATCAACTTTTTGTCTTAAAAACTGGTCGTCTTTTAATTCAATAGCCAGGGCGCCATTTTTAATGGCATTGCGCACATCCACTACAAAATATCTTGGGTCTCCGGCATTTGCTTTTTGAAAAAATTCAGCGAGCTGTTTCATGCCTTGTTGTAATGCCGCATCAGGAGTACCAATATTGCCAAGCCCTTCTCCACCAATTGCAGTAGCTTCAATGGCATAGTAGCTTCCGTTAACTTTAAAACCGGGATAAGCATGGCCCGGGATCATATAAATTATTGGATCCATTCCTGCGCTCATCATTATGCTTGCATATAAAATGGAGAGTTCTATACATAAGCCTGTTTTTCCCGATATTACTTCCCTGGGTAGCCTGATGCTTTGTACTATGGAATTTACATCACTTAAAGATACCGGTACACCTGTAGTGCCGCTATACACCATGTGGCTTACCAGCGTTGCATAATAAATGCCTTGCAAAAAGCGTACACTCTCCTTTTCGGAATTAGTAACTGAGGCTGTTTCGCCTTTTAAAACTTTCTCCTGTATTTGCTGGGTGAAATATTTAATAATCGGGTCTTCCGGGGTTACATAGCAGGCTACGGTTTGCATATTATCAAAGTATTCATCCGGTGTACGAATTTCATCACTTGGTAAAAAAGTGTACATAAATTCGTTTCGGCCTTTTACCGGTATGCTAAAATCATTTTCTATTGCGGAAACATTTGAACCCTTAACCACCGTATTCACCGTTTCTTTTGAAGTGGTTGTTTTTTCAACAATTTTATCCTCAAATTTTGGATAGGCATTTACCACCACCGTTTGTCCGGGTTGTATTAAGGGTATTTTTTTTGCCGTTGTCCAATCCAGAAAACCACTCATTTTATACGTAACTTCTACATTTTTTGCAGGCACCGAGCTGTTGTTGGTAATTACCATTTTAAAAAGGCTGTATTTGCCTTCAAGCGCATCTTCATTGGCATATACTTTATACAATGCCGGCATTACTACAGGTGGTTTTGATATTTTTATGTCTAAAGAGGCAGGTGAAACCAAGCCGGTAATTGACGAATTGAAGGACATAAGTAAACCGGCTCCTAATAAAATAAAAGGGAGATACTTTTTCATTTGCAAACAGTTTAAAATTTATATAAAAACTTGTTAAAGCTATGGGTAATTACCTATTTGGATTATAATCCATTTGGATAGTTTTTTATAGCTTGCAACCAATTTATTCTAATAAAATATTTAATTTTTTTAAAATGATACAGTTAAAAAGACGCTTTTTTTGCTTTTTCTGTATTTCTATACTTTTTTATGGATGTAGCAGCAATAACGAGGCTAAAATACCTGCATCCAACCTTGTAAATTTTGAAGAAACCCCATTGCCCAAGGGTAAATTTATTTTACAGGATGATAATATAAGGTCTGGGATTATCGGCGACACTTCGCCGGGCTCAATGAACAATTATAAAGACAACAACCAGGACAGTAGCGGCATTTCTACCGTACATAATAAAGAAGTATCCAAGCTCCCGGCCAATATGCTAAAGAAAAAATTTAAAGATTTGCTCTGTTTTCATGCCGATGATACTATGCTTATAGATAAAGCCTATATAGCTACTTTGGTATTGGGAAAAAATCAAAAATTTGAAGTAGTACAAAGAGATGCGCTGGAAAGCTCCAATGCCACCGATGATAAAATTGTGTTTGATACCAGTATGGAAATTGGTTCAAAAATGCAGGCAAGGTTAATAGATATGAGCAGCAGTTCCGATAAAGGTTTTGATATTGAATTAATAGGTGGCCAGGGTTCCGAAACGCAAAGTTTAAATGCTAAGCGCTCTAAAGTTTACTGGCAATGGAAACTCACGCCGCTTACACCAGGGTTAAAAGAATTGAAGCTATCTATCAATATTGTTGAAAAAGATGGAGAAGTGGTAAATATCCCTGCAAGAAATATCCCCGTGGTTATTTATGGTAAAGAAGGGTTTATGTATAAAACCGGCCAGTTTTTTAAAAACGAGGGTAAATGGATAATCACCGCTATATTAATACCCATATTTATTGCTATTGTTACCAATAGATTGAAAAACAGGGAAAAAAAGGCAAAGATTTAATTATTTGCTTCGATGTTTTCCATTTGCTGTTGCACAAATTCAACCAGCACTTTAATTTTTTCCGGGGAAAAATCAAACGATAGTCCTGCGTATTTATAGAGATCGGGCAAAGTTTGTGTTCCGCCCAGGGAAAGCGCATTGCAGTATTTTTCAATTGCGGCCTGCCTGTTTTGTTTAAACTGCATCCATACGCCTATAGCGCCAAGCTGGGCAATACCATATTCTATATAATAAAAAGGCACTTCAAATAAATGGAGTTGCCGCTGCCAGGCATTGTTGCGAAAATCTTCCAGGCCACTATAATCGGTTACTTCATCTTTAAATTCGTTAAGGATATTTATCCATTCTTTGCTGCGTTCTTCAATACTATGTTGCGGGCGCTCATATAACCAATGCTGAAACTTATCAATTACTGCAATCCAGGGAAAAATGGTAATTACCCTTTCCAACTGATGGATTTTTGCACGCTTTAATTCGTTTTCATTGCTAAAAAAACTATCCCAGTCATCCATACTCATCAACTCCATGGCCATGCTGGCCACTTCGGCAATTTCCATGGGGTATTCTTTAAACCCGGTTAATGCCAATGGATGTGCAAGAAAAGAATGAACAGCGTGGCCGCCTTCATGCAGCATGGTGGTAACATCGTTCATTTGGCCGGCGGCATTCATAAAAATAAAAGGCGCCCCGCTTTCGGCAAGCGGGCAGTTGTATCCGCCTGGCGATTTTCCTTTACGGCTGTCCAAGTCAAAATGTTTCATTTCATCCATTTTTAATAAGCATTGCCCAAAAAACGGATGCAGTTTGTTAAAACAAATAACGGTTTTTTGCAAAAGTTCTTTTCCGTTACTAAAAGGATGCAAGGGTTCTGTTCCTTCCGGCTCGGCATCTAAATCCCAGGGTCGTAATTTTTCCAGGCCAAGTTTTGCTACTTTTTTTTGATAAATTTTATTTATTAAGGGAAGGATATGTTGCTTTACGGCTTCATGAAATTTAAAACAATCTTCTTTTGTGTAATCAAAGCGGCCCAATTCTTTAAACCGGTAATCCCGGTAATTGGCAAAACCAGCATTTAGTGCCTGCTGGTTGCGTAACTGTAATAATTTATTGAAAAGTTCATTTAATTCTGACTTGCTTTGCAGCCTTCGTTCCTGTATTTTTCTGTAGGCAGCTTCCCTGATTTCTCTTTTGGGCGATTCTAAAAATTTTGCGGCTTGCTGTAAAGTGTATTCCTCGTTATTGATGTTTACCGTCATGTCTCCGGTAACCTGGCCATACTGTTGTTGCAGCACCGATGTTTCTGCCTGAAGCGGAATATTTTCTTCCCGAAAAAGTTCAATGTTTTTGCGGATGTTGCGGAAGTAAGTAAAATATCTTTGCTGGTCAAGTTGCTTTAATGCAGGCGCAGCCATTAGTTTTTTATTGAGTGCATCGGCAAAAGGTTCAATCTTTGGCTGAATTTCGAGGCAATAAAAATTGTAGGCATCTTCCAGGGCCTGGTTTTCGGTATCGCAGGTCATGCGTATTTGCCTCCAGCAGGCATCTTCACTAATAGCGGCTTCCAACTCACTTAAATCTTTCAGCCAGTTTTCTAATAAATGTTTACTTTCTATATCCCCGTTAAGTAATTGTTGTAAATAGGGTTCCACATCTTCCCATGTACCCAGTGTAAAATCTTCGGGTAAAAACCGGCGCTTATTTTTTATAATGTCTGCTGAGTAGTTCATAAAAGAAAACCCCTTTTTGGGGCTATGAATTTGTAAAACAAAAAAATATAATTACTTAAGCCATTTTACGGGGAACATTTATTTTTTTAGCGGGTGCATTTTTAGGCGCTGAAGTTTTGTTTGCTGCCGTATGTGTGGCATTGGTATTTTTTTCAGGGTGCTCGGCATGGCCATCCTGACCAATAACTTCACTGCGCTTTATTTCTACGCCAGCTTTATTTAAAATTTCATACCACTTAATCATTTTTTTCATGTCGCTTACATATACCCTTTCAAAATCTAGCTTGGGATAAACTTTTTCAAAATATGCTTTAACAGCTTTATTGTCGTACGCTGCACCAGGTAGCGCTTCTTTACTTGCTTTAAAGGCATCAAAAATTTCTACAAGATTTACATTTTCATCGGTGGTAAAAATTTCAATTCCTTCAAGCTGTGAAAAACTATGGATGCGGTTACTCACAAATTTTGTGGTTTTATCATCAAGTGAGCGAACAACTCCGCCATCTCCCCTTGAAGAAACCAGTTCATATAAACCGCTAAGCCCGGTTACAGATACGATTTTCCTATATTCCATTATTTGATTATTTGAGGCTGCAATTTACTTGTAAAAATGCAAATAAAAGGGGTGTATTTAAGAATCGGGCTATTATTTGCTAATAAAATGTGAAAGCCACTATAGAGGCCGACGGTTTTTTTTAAATGCTGCGTCAAACTCACAATTATTATCAAATTTTATGTTTAAATTATTATTTAGCATTTTTTTAAGTGTAGTTTCTTTTAGCGGTATGGCACAGTACTCCTTATCTGGAGTGGTAGTTGATGCCGACGACAAATCGCCCGTTCAGGGAGCAACAGTATCTCTTTATTTTCAAAAAGACTCCTCTATTGTTGCAAATACGGTAACAACTACCGATGGAGAATTTATTTTTCAAAACCTGGCTACAGACAGTTTCTTTGTGAGTATTAATGCCTTAAGCCACCAGGCTCATACAGTTTTTGCCACTATTACCAATACGGATAAAAACTTTGGGGTGCTCAATCTTTATAAAAAAGGAAAAGATTTGGCCGGTGTTACCGTAACAGCAACAGGCAGCCCGGTGGTTAACAAAGCAGATACCACCCAGTACAGTGCAAGTCAGTACAAAGTAAACCCGGATGCAACAACCGAAGATTTAATTAAAAAAATGCCCGGAATAACAGTAGCGAAAGACGGAACGGTAACCGCACAGGGCGAAACGGTTAAAAAAGTAACCATTGATGGCAAAGATTTTTTTGGCGATGATGCCTCGGCAGCGCTAAAAAACATGCCATCGGAAGTGGTGGATAAAATACAGGTTTTTGATAAGCTCAGCGATCAGGCACAACTTACAGGCGTGGATGATGGCAACTCTGTAAAAGCTATAAATGTGGTAACAAAGTCGGGTATTAAAAACGGGCAGTTTGGCAGGGCTTACGCAGGTTACGGAACCGATGAAAGGTATGCTGCAGGAGGTAATGTGAGTTTTTTTAATGGAGACAGAAGGGTTTCTATTGTAGCTAATCTTAATAATGTTAACCAGCAAAATTTTGGTTCGCAGGATTTACTGGGTGTAACCGGCTCAGGCGGCGGCGGCGGAAGGGGTGGTGGCCGCATGTTTGGCGGCTCTGATAATTTTACAGTAGGCCAGCAAAATGGCATTAGCCGTACCAATGCTTTTGGCATTAACTATAACGATAAATGGGGCAAAAATTTCACCCTTTCCGGAAGCTATTTTTATAATAGTAGCAAGCTAAATACCGAGTCGGATATTAAAGCCCAAATTTTAGACAGATCTGGAAAATGGTATAAGGATAATAGCAACAGCACATCTTTTACCAATAATACCAATCACCGCATAAACTTTAGAGCAGAGTACAAAATTGATAGTAACAACAGCATTTTTATTATTCCCAGCTTAAGTTTTCAAGCCAACAACGCCAATGGAATTTCCAATGGCCAAACATTTTATGGGGCAAATGATTCCTTAAATACTTCTATGGCCAACACAATCCGTGGCAGCAGCGGGTACAATATCCGTAACCGTGTAATGTTCCGCCATTCCTTTGCCAACAGGAGGAGGTCGCTTTCCGTAGGCTTTAATACTACATTTACCCGCAACAGTAGCGAAAATATTTTAGACGGCCGTTATCGCTTTTTTGATGATATGGGCAATGTTACCGATTCTTTACCCAACCAGTTTTATGATAACCTCACTAACGGTACTAACTATGAAGGAAATTTAACATACACCGAGCCTTTGGGCAAAAGCGGTATGTTGCAATTTGAATACAACCCATCTATTCAAAAAAATAAAGCCGATCAGCAAACCTTTCATTTCGATAATGGGAAGTACACAGCATTTGATACATCGCTATCCAATAAATTCGATAATACCGTTACCACCCAAAACGGTGGCATCAGCTATCGCTATAACCCAAACAGGGATAATATGCTTATGTTTGGTTTAAACTTTCAAAACAGCAATTTGCAAAGCGATAGAATTTTCCCTACAGTAACCAATGTAGATCAATCTTTCTTTAACCTGTTGCCCAGGTTAATGTTCAGGAAAAAATTCAACAGCAGCAATAACCTATGGATTTTTTATAGGGCAAGGGTAAATTTTCCCAGCGTAACTCAGTTGCAGGATGTGGTGAATTTATCAGACCCTTTAAGGGTAAGTATGGGCAACTCATTGCTTAAGCAAGCATATACTAATTTTATTTCTACCCGCTACAGCTTTGCCAATTCAAAGAGCGGTAAAAGTTTTTTTGCTAACCTTTTTGCACAAACTACAAGCGATTACATAAGCAATGCAACTTACCTTTTAAACGCAGATAGTACGCTGCATAATAATATTGTTTTAAAAGCCGGATCCCAATTGGTGAAACCTGTAAACCTGGATGGGTACAAAAATATTCGTACCATGTTTACTTATACCTTCCCGGTAAAATTTATAAAATCTAATTTAAGTATCAATACAGGCGCCGGTTATTCTAAAATGCCGAGCCTTACCAATAACCTTCCCGTTACAACTAATAATTACACTTATAATGCAGGCGTAAGTATTGCAAGTAATATAAGTGAGTATGTGGATTTTAATGTTTCCTATTCTGCTAATTTTAATAATGCCACAACAAAGTCGGCAGTAATTGCATCAAAAAATAATTTTGTAAATCAAACCATGGGTTTACAATTAAATTTATTGAATAAAAAAGGCTGGTTTATACAAAATGATGTAAGCAACCAATCGTACACAGGGTTATCAACCGGGCTCAACCAAAGTTTTTGGTTGTGGAATGCCGGCATTGGAAAAAAATTCCTGAAAAATAATGCAGCCGAATTAAAACTCACCGTATTTGATTTGCTTAAACAAAACCAAAGCATTACCCGAACCGTATCGGCAAACTATATTGAAGATGCCAGGTACAATGTGCTGGAACAGTATTTTATGCTTACGTTTACCTACAACCTTAAAAATTTTGGTAAAGGAAAGAGCAAAGACAGTGGTGATGGCAGGCCAATGGGAATGCCCCCTTATGGTGGCGGACATGGACCATCGCCTGCAGGTGGGCTGTTTTAAAATTGAAAATATATAGTTCATTGTTTTAGATTTAGAAGGCATAGCGGGTTTTCGGACATATTGATTATTTTTAATTTTGATGTAAACTGAAAATAATTTTTTGACTTCCGATAACAACGATAACAATATTCCGGGTTTTGCCGAAATTGTAAACCAACTCCAGGGCTTGGTTTACAATACCGTTTTGGGAATTGTACAAAATGAAACCGATGCAGAAGATGTAACTCAGGAGGTGTTTATACAAATCCACGAATCGCTGGCAGGCTATAAAGGAGAGGCAAAGTTATCTACCTGGGCATATAGGATTGCCATAAATAAAGCGCTGGATTTTGAAAAACGAAAAAAAGCTCAGAGGCGTGGTGGTTTATTCAAAAGGGTTTTTAATACAGCCGAAGCAGAAGAACCCGTAAGTTTTTACCACCCCGGAGTTGCACTGGAGCAAAAAGAGGAAGCTGCCGTTTTGTTTAACGCAATAGATAAATTGCCTGAAAAACAAAAAATTGTTTTTTTATTACACAAAACCGAAGCCATGCCTTATATGGAAATAGCAGAAGTGTTGGAAACGAGTGTGCTGGCTGTAGAATCTCTAATGGCAAGGGCAAAACAAAATTTAAAAACATATTTGCAAAACTATTACCAGAAAAACAATGAATAATGTCCATTAAAAACAATGATATTAACCATAAAGTAGTATCAACGCTGCAAAGTATTGATAACATGGAGCGTGCGGAACCGGCGCCTTATTTATTAACCAGGGTAAATGCCGCACTGGCAAAAGCACCGGCAAGGGAAACTGTATGGTCACAAATTGGCTATTGGATAAGTAAGCCGGCAGTTGCTGTATCCATAGTAGCAATGTTTTTATTACTGAATATGCTGGGGATTTTTATTAAAAAGTCCAACGTTAATGATATGGCAGATACGCAAAGTGCTTACGAATATATTGCCAATATTTCCAGCAATTACGAAATCGTAAATATTCCACAATAATGTTTAAACAAACGAACAATAAATTTTTAATTCTACTGGTGGTGGTATTGGCACTTTCCAATATTGCACTTTTAAGTATCCTTATTTTTCAAAAGCCACAAAGCCATAGTAAAAAAAAGTACAGAGAAGAGCGCATGAAGAATTTTCTGGTAAAGGATATAGGTTTAAGCGCTTCGCAAATGGCAACTTATGATGCGCTGTACAAAACTCATAAGCAATCTATGGAGCTGCTTTTTGATTCAATGCGTACCGGCGGCAACCAAAATTTTGAACTTTTGGGTAAAAAAGGATTTAGTGATAGCGCTATAAATGTGGTAGTAAACCGGTCGGCAGTGCAACAAAAAATTGTAGACCAAAAGGTTTTGGCACATTTCAAAGAAATTCGCAATATTTGCAGTGGTGAACAAAAAGCCAGGTTTGATTCGGGCATAAGCAAATTATTTTTTAAAAAAGAACAAAAACAAAAAAGATAAATAATATGAAAAAGCAATTTTTTTTAGGCGCATTAATAGTGCTCTTCAGCATTAATACTGTATGGGCCCAGGGCAACAGGCAAAAAATGAGCCCTCAGGAAAAAGCAGTTAAAATAATGGGCCAGCTTGCACCATTGCAACTTAACGATGAGCAAGTAAAAAAAACCCAGGTAGTATTTCTGAGTTTTTTTGAAGAACAGCAAAAAGCCAATGACGAAGCCCGTGCTAATGGCAATTTTGACCGTGAAGTTTTTATGGCTAAAAGAAAGGAACTCATTGCTAAAAGAGATGCCGAACTTTCCAAAATTTTTACAGAGGAGCAAATGAAAAAGTGGAATGAATCGGTAGAGCCAGGGTTAAAATTTCGTAAAAAGGAAGCAGCAACAAACTAAAGCAGCAAAATTTTATTGAAGGTTGTTTATGTGGTACTTACTATATAAACAACCTTTTTTATGTTATGATCAGTGTTTAAAAAAAAACCATCCTTAGAAAAAGACGGTTGTATACTTAATAAACCAACTTAAAAAAAGCTATCAACTATTGAGATTGTATTTCTTTGATTTTATCCTTTATTTTTCCTTCCAGTTCATTCATAAGTTCAGGATTGTCTGAAAGCAGCTTTTTAACCGCATCTCTTCCCTGGCCCAGTTTATCGCTATTATAGCTAAACCAGCTACCGCTTTTTTGAACAATACCCAACTCTACTCCCATATCTACTATTTCGCCTACTTTGGATATACCTTCGCCATAAATAATATCAAATTCGGCCTGGCGAAAAGGAGGCGCTACTTTGTTTTTTACCACTTTCACTTTTACATGGTTGCCCACCACTTCGTCGCCATCTTTAATTTGAGCCTGCCTGCGTATATCCAGCCTTACAGAAGCATAAAACTTAAGTGCATTACCACCAGTTGTGGTTTCGGGGTTGCCAAACATTACACCAATTTTTTCCCTTAGCTGGTTTATGAATATGCAGCAGCTATTTGTTTTTGAAATAGTGGCAGTAAGTTTACGCAAAGCCTGGCTCATAAGCCTTGCCTGTAAACCCATTTTACTGTCGCCCATTTCTCCTTCCAGTTCACCTTTGGGAACCAGCGCTGCAACAGAGTCAATTACTACCACATCTAATGCGCCAGATAAAATAAGCCTGTCGGCAATTTCCAGCGCCTGCTCACCATAATCGGGCTGAGAGATCAACAAGTTATCAATATCTACCCCCAATTTTTGTGCATATACACTGTCAAAAGCATGCTCTGCATCAATAAAGGCACAAATGCCGCCCTTTTTTTGTGCTTCAGCAATTACATGTATAGCCAAAGTAGTTTTTCCCGAAGATTCCGGGCCGTAAATTTCAACTACCCGCCCTTTGGGCAAGCCACCAATACCCAGCGCTACATCCAGGCCAAGCGATCCGGTGGAAATGGCTTCCTGCTCTGTAACGCCTTTTTCATTCATCATCATTACCGATCCTTTGCCGAAATCTTTATCAATTTTATCCATTGTAAGTTTCAGCGCCTTTAGTTTTTCTACATTACTCATTGTTTCTGTTTTTTAAAAATTGATGTATATACGTTTAGCTTGTAAAATTATCCTGAACCACAAATGTAGGGGTTTTATTTTATCAACACTAATAAATTTAGTATTTATTTTGATAAAAACTTTAGCTATCAAAATTCAGGGCAAAAAAAATCCCACTCCGGGGAACCGGAACGGGAAGAGTGTTCAAGCATGAGAAAAAGATGAGAGCCGAAAAAGGCTATATAATAAATTAAATGAACTTTTTTGTTTGTTGCACAAAGAGAACATTAATATTTTGTTTCAACAATACCCAAAATGGGGTATTTTTTGGCAAAATGGGGTAAATTTTTAAGCTAAACTAAGGGAAGCAGCATTTACCGGCAGTGGCCTTGGGGAATAGTTTCGGGCTTTTTGGGCAATTGCTTTTATATGATTGGGGGTAGTTCCGCAGCAACCGCCAACAATATTTAAAAACCCTTCTTTGGCCCAATCTTCAATAATGAGCGCTGTTTCATGCGGCTGTTCATCGTATTCGCCCATTGAGTTGGGTAAGCCGGCGTTGGGATAGGCAGATGTAAAGCAGGAAGCTATGCCTGAGAGTTCTTCAATATGTGGCCTCATTTCTTTTGCTCCAAGGGCACAGTTGAGCCCTACGCTTAATGGGTTGGCATGTTGTATGGAAATATAAAACGACTCCAGGGTTTGCCCACTCAGGGTTCTTCCGCTTGCATCGGTTATAGTTCCCGATATCATAATGGGGAGTTCTATATTATTTTTTTGAAAATAATTTTTTGCAGCAAAAATGGCTGCTTTGGCATTGAGGGTATCAAAAATGGTTTCTATCAATAACACATCCACCCCACCCTCTGCAAGGCCATGTATTTGTTCTGTATATGCATCAGCAACTTCATCAAAGCTCACAGCCCTGTAACCGGGGTTATTTACATCGGGAGATAATGATAAGGTTTTATTGAGTGGGCCAATGGCGCCGGCAACAAATTTTGGTGTGCTATCACCAGTTTCTTTTTGATAGGCTTCAATGGCTTTTTTGGCGCATGTAGCACTTTGCTTGTTGAGTTCATAAGCCAGTGATTGCATATCGTAGTCTGCCTGTGCAATGGAAGTAGAACTAAAAGTATTGGTTTCAATAATATCTGCACCGGCCTGTAAATATTCTTTATGGATGCCGGTAATAATTTCCGGCTGGGTAATACTCAACAAATCAATATTGCCTTTTACATCTTTGGGCCAATTTTTAAACCGCTCTCCTCGAAAATCTCCTTCGGTAAGTTTATGCTGCTGTATCATGGTGCCCATGGCGCCATCTATAATGAGTATTCTTTTTTTAAGTTCTTCTTTAATGGTTGACATAATAAGTGTTTTAAGCTAATTGTATTTGAAGGTTTCTTTAACTGCAATTAAAAAAAGCATAATGAAATTACCCAACCAATAAAAATGAAAAATAACTGTAAGAATATATTAATTGCCTCCAGTTTATTAGTTCAGTTTAAGATGGGGATGAACAATAAACAAATCCGCTCCCTGTATGGATTGCAAATATAAAATAACAAAGCCGTAATTCAAAATGGTTACGGCTTGTACTGTTTAGAGCTATTGGAGTTTTAAAACGAATGAGCAACTTTATAGCTTAGTAAATTCCAGCTTGTCGTCCTGTGCCGGGTTATCGTCTTTCAGTTTTATTGAAGTGCTGTTTTTTTCTACAATTAACCAGTCGTCGTTGAGGTCTTCAAAAACCGGTGTGGTGCCAAAGCTTATAATAGCTGTAAAAACTGTTGCTAATATCAAAAGTTTTTTCATTTGTTAAGTTTTATTGTTTTCCATTGCCACAACTTGTCCCGATATAATGTTGGGATGAAATTCGCCCATGAACATTCTCATTTTTAATACACATCTGCTTTAAGGCCAAGGTCGGCATCGGCCCCACCAATTCCGCTGCAAATTCCTTTAAGGTTTATAGGGTTACCGGTTTTAACTAAATCGTTGAGTTCTTCCAAAGTGGTATAAATGCTGGCATCGCCAGAAGCGGTACGTAATAATACAACCTGCTCGTTTTGCTGGTTTAAACTTACCTCTTTTACTATGCCTTTTACCTGCACTATTTTGCCAGTATATTTTTTGTTTGCAGCAATGCTATCTTTTTTAAATGCAGTATATAAAAATGCTGCCGCTACATGAATTGCCCTGGCCTTTTTTACATTTATGGGGCCTTTGTTGTACATATATAAACCCAAAGCGACTGCTGCAATAATGAGCAAAGTAAGGCTAAGCCAAATTATTTTTTTTTATTGCTTTTCATACAATAAAAATAGTAGTAGCTATTTGCCACAAAAAAATAAGGTTACCGAACCGGGAAAAATAATAGCTGAACTGGGAATGGCTATTCGTTATTTACATAATGAACCACGGGAATGCGGTTGCTGATGCTTTTGCCCAGAGTTATTTCATCGGCATATTCCAGCTCACCGCCAAAAGCTATGCCCCGGGCAATGGTAGTAATTTTTACGGAACAGCCGTTGAGTTTTTTGGTAATATAATAAATGGTAGTATCGCCTTGTATATTGGGGTTTAAGGCAAAAATAAGCTCCTGTGTATTTTCTTTACTCAGCCGTTCTATCAGCGGGTCAATGGTAAGTTGATGCGGCCCAATTCCATCCAACGGAGAAATAATGCCCCCCAACACATGATAAAGTCCATTAAACTGCTGGGTGTTTTCAATGGCAATTACATCTCTTATAGTTTCTACTACACATATATGCTGCTGTTGCCGCATAGGGTTATTGCAAATAGTGCATAATTCTTTATCGGAAATATTGTGGCAACGTTTACAAAACATTATTTCCTGTCGCATTTTTACAATAGTTTCTCCAAAAATTTTTGCTTCGGCTTCGGGTTGTTTTATTAAATGCAAAGCAAGCCGCAGCGCCGTTTTTTTTCCTATGCCGGGCAATTTGGCAAATTCGTTTACCGCATTTTCCAAAAGTGTAGATGAAAAAGACATAATGCAAGGTAGTAAAAAGTAAGCCTGTTTATTTCTTTTGTTCCAGCAGCGCTTTATACCGGGCTATGGTGTTGTTGGCTTCTATCAACTTCATTTTAAGGTCGTGGATCAATGGCTGGCCTGCTTTTAAAAGTTTTTCGGTTTCTTCATTATCCTTTTGTAAAAGTACAAGGCTTTCATCCATAAAATTTTTATAGTCTGTAGCTTCTTGTGATAACGAGTGCAATTCCGTTTCGGTTAATTTTTTTTGCTGGTAAACCAATTGATTTTCTTTGTTGAGTGTATCTTTTTTTAATTTTTCGCTTTCCAAGTAGCCTTTTGTGCTGCTGAGCTCTTTTTTGATTTTAATAATTTGCATGGTGCGTATAAACCATGCCATTAAAAAGCCGCCTAAAAAAATTCCGGTATATAAAAATGTTGCTGTCAATTTTTGCAGGTATATTTTTTTGCAAATCTATAATTTCCTCGGTATATAAAAAATCCCGGTACAGGCCCGGGATTTTTTTGGCTGTTAATTTTGCCTGTTACTATTGAATTATTTTTATTAATGTGCCGGAAGGTATGCTGGTATTTAATTCTACAGCATTTAAAATAGCATGTTCATTATACCTTGCTGCTGCTACATTAAATGATTTTAAGACTTGTTCAAAACTGGTTGTGGTTTTAACGGTTTTAATGCGCACCCTTTCCGGTTTTTTATTGATTTTAGAAGCATCGGAAAGCTGCTTAAAGCTTTTCATGGATTTTTCAAAAGTAGGTGCAAGCTGGTTAAATGCATTTGGAGAAGTAACGCCTACCATTTGAAAAAGAGATTTGTTATACTGTACAACATATGAAAGGCCCCTTAAGGCAAGGGCCGATGTGCCATCTTGTTGTTGCTGCATTTGGCTAAATACAATTGCATAAGCAGGAAGCCCATTTATGGTTACCTGCGCTGTTTGCTCGGCTGTAAGTTTATTGTTTTGAATAAAAGCATTGGCGGCTTCCTGCAAAGTATTTCCCTGGGCAGAGCCAAGGTAAAATAAAGCAGAACCATCTTTGGGTGCATATTGAACCCTTGTAGGGCTGTTATGGTATTGCCATCCTGTGGGCGGCGTAAATTGAAATTTAATTTCGGGGTGATAAAAAACGCCATCATCCATATATCCGCCACGAGGGTCTTCACCATATACAATGCCATCAATTTTTTGCAGGTAAGAATTCCTGTTTAAAACAGGGTTGGTAATATTGTATTTCTTTTGGTATTCATCTGCAAGTTGCTGCACATGTGTGTTCCTGTTTCCCGGGTCGGGGTGGGTGCTTAAAAATTCAGGCAACTGGCCTGCCGTTTCACCGCTTGACCTTTTTAGTGTAGTAAAAAAGTTGCCCATGGAATGGGCGTTATAACCCAGTTTTGTGCTATAGTCTGCGCCCAGTACATCCGATTGGTTCTCGTCATCTCTCCCAAATTTTAACATCAAAAGGCCAAGCCCTTGTGAAGCGCTTTCTGCAAACCTTGCAAGATTGGGATTAATAACAACACCGGCAATAATACCCAACTGGCCAAGCATGGCATTTCTTTGTTGCTTTACCGAATGGCGGGCCGCAATATGGCCAATTTCGTGGCCTATTACACCTGCCAGTTGTGCCTCATCGTTTAAATAGGCCAAAATTCCCCTGGTTATATAAATAAAGCCACCAGGTACCGCAAATGCATTGATTACATCTGAATCTATTACCCGAAAAGTATAAGGGATATTTGCCCTGTGTGAAACCTTTGCCAGTTTTTGGCCAAGGTTGTTTACATAATGTTGAATGCTGCTATCGGGGTAAACGCCAAACTCCGCCTGTATTTGCGGATCGGCCTCCTGGCCCATTGCAAGCTCCTGCGATTCCGACATTAAAGTGAGCTCCTTTTTGCCGGAAACCGGGTTTCGGGAGCAGGTGGTAAAAACTATAGTGATTAGCGCAAGCAAACTATATTTTAAAATAAATTTCATCTGTTTTTATTTGTTTAAAAAGTTTATAAAGCAACAATAATGCCCGGTTGTATTAATCTAATTTATATTTTATGACGAAATTACAAATTACAGGGTTTAATTTTGAAAGAGAATTACCACTCTTAATTTTTTACATCATACTAAAGGAAAATTACATAGGTTTGCCGCATAAATAAAGACTATGAAGAAAATTTTAGTATTACTTGTATTTACAGCAAGTATTTTTAAAGCAAAAGCTGATGAAGGCATGTGGTTGCCCATGTTGTTGGGCAAGCAAGTATATGCTGATATGGTAAAGAAAGGCCTTAAACTTACCAAAGATCAATTGTATTCTATCAACAAATCATCCATTAAAGATGCCATTATTATATTTGGCGGCGGATGTACAGGCGAAATTGTAAGTAACCAGGGTTTGATTTTTACCAATCACCATTGCGGTTACGATGCAATTGCCCGGGCAAGTAGCGTAGAGCATAATTACTTGCGTGACGGCTTTTATGCATTCAATAAAGACCAGGAAATCGAAAGTGAACTTACGGTTCAGTTTTTGGAAAAAATTGTAGATGTAACTACAGAAGTAGAAGCCGGGGTAAAAGGCTTAAACTGGGAAGAGCGTTCCAAAAAAATTAATGATGTAATGAAGGCCATAACGGATAAGCTGGCCGATAAAGAAAATGGAATTTCAGCAAGAATTTACAGCATGTTTAAAGGCAACCAGTATATCATGTATGTATATAAAACATACAGGGATATAAGGCTGGTGGGTGCGCCACCGGAAAGTGTGGGTAAATTTGGCGGAGATACAGATAATTGGGAATGGCCACGCCATACCGGCGACTTTTCCATTTTTCGTGTATATACTGCAAAAGACGGGAAACCTACCGAATACAGCAAAGACAATGTTCCCTTAAAGCCTAAATATTTTTTACCGGTAAGTTTAAAAGGGGTTAAAGATGGCGACTTTGCCATGATATACGGTTATCCCGGAGGTACCAACCGTTACGAAACCAGCTATGGCATTAAACTAAAAAACGAAATTGAGAACCCCACTTTAGTGGAGCTTAGGGCCATTCGTTTAAAGTATATGCATGAGCAAATGATTAAAGACCCAGCAGTAAAATTAAAATTGGCCAGCAGCTATGCAGGCATTGCTAATTACTGGAAGTTTTTTGATGGCGAAACAAAGCAGTTAAAAAAATTTCACACCTATGAGCAAAAGCAAGCTTATGAAAATAATTTTCAAAAATGGGCAAATGGTAAACCAGCGTATGAAAATATATTCAGTGATTATGCAAAAAATTATGCAGCATGGGAGCCTTACAGCAAATTGCGCCAATTTTTAAATGAAGGTATTGCCGGCTCGCCGCTGGTAGCATTTGCGGCATCTTCTCTCATGGGTCTCGAAAGGGCCCTTGTAAAAACCGGCGCTTTGCCTGAGGATATTAAGAAAGCTGCGGAAGCGGCTAATGCAAGGAGAACCACCTGGCTGGAAGATGAAGATAAACCCAGTGATGAAAAAATACTGGCTGCTGTAACCCAAATGTTTTATAACGAAATTGATAAAAGCCAGCACCCGGTTGGGTTTTACGAAGGCCTTAAAAACAGTTACGGTCCTTTGGACGATGATGCCACTTATAAAAAATGGGCAAAATACGTTTTTGCCAACACTATGATTTTTGATAGTGTAAAATGGAATGCCTTTATTGCAAATCCCGATGCCAATGTTTTACAGGCCGATCCTGCATTTAGTTTTGCATCGGCATTTGTAAAAAATTACACAGGTAAATACTCCACATTATATTCTGCGTTTGTAAGTAAAAATAATGAACTGGGGCAGGCCTATATGAAAGGCATTATGGAAATGAACCCTACAGCCGCTGCTAAAATGTACCCTGATGCAAATTTTAGCATGAGGGTAAGTTATGGCAATGTAAAAAGCTATAGCCCAAGAGATGCGGTGAAATACGATTATGTAACAACCAGCCGTGGCGTTTTGGAAAAATATATTCCCGGCGATTATGAATTTGACCTGCCTAAAAAAGAAATTGAATTGTTTAAAAATAAGGATTTTGGGCAGTATATTGACAAAAAACGCAACGACCTTGTAATTGGTTTTATTACTACCAACGATATTACAGGAGGAAACAGCGGCAGCCCGGTAATGGATGCTTATGGCAACCTTATTGGCCTTGCTTTTGACGGCAACTACGAGGCATTAAGCCACAAAATTGCATTTGACAAAGACCTTAATCGTACCATAAATGTAGATATCCGCTATGTTTTATGGTGCATAGATAAACTGGGAGGAGCCAAAAATATTATCAACGAACTGAAGTTGGTTCGCTAAAATACATAGATTAAATATTTATAAAAAAATCCGGTGAAATATTTCTACCGGATTTTTTTGTAACAATGATTTTATGGAATTTTTTTTTAAAATGGAGCAATATAACATTAAAGAATAATAGTGTCATCTGTACAAACAAAACTTTTAAGAAATATTATTGTTGTTTAGATTTTTCTCTCAAAAAATTAATTACTTAATAAAAATAATACAACTAAAGCAGGAGCAATTTTTGTTTGCCAAAATAATAAACTCCAGCTTGATACTCTAATTTCCAGTTTTTGTGATAAATTAAGGTGCAATCCCTGCAGTTTAAATTAATAAAGAGGAGCTACTTGTATTTTAAATAGTTTTTTATTTTTCTTTTTCTACAATTTCAAATTGCCGGGTTACAGTTATACCATTTTCATCTACAAGCGTAATAGTATGTTTGCCAACAGGTGGGTTTATTGCAACCTGGTGAAAAAGTTGAGTCGTAACAATAAACTCATCATCCAGGCTCCAAAAAATTTTCGCATTGCTCCTTCTGTGTGTTGCAGAAAATATTGTTTTTCCTCTTTGCCCGTTTATTTCAAGCGGCACATAAATTTTAGCGTTGGGTAATGGATAAATAATATCAATAGTTTTTCCGGCATCGCTAAAAGCGCAACCCGGTTTAAAAGCAGGCAAAGGGATGTAGTCGGCATTTTTTTGTTTATAATAATATTCCATTGCCGGTGTAAGCACAAACCAGCTTTTGTGTTGCATGGCAGATGGGCTTTCACACTCGGCGGTAACCCTGTAGAGTCCGGAAGCATCTAAATTTACCATACGATGATAAGGGCATAAAGGCGATTTACTTCCATTTTCAGAAACAAATAACGTATCTACATCATTACAATCGAGGTTTGCTTTAAAGCCGCTTTGCCGGCACACAGGCACAAAACTAAAATTGTAAACCGGTTTTTTGAACCAACCGCCATGTGGCAGCAAGCGAAAAATATCAAACATTACCGGCGCTGCTGTTTTGATGCCAATTAAATCGGGTCGGCCTTCGCCATCGGCATTACCACACCATACCGCTACTACATATTTTGGGGTAACGCCAACGGCCCATCCATCCCTAAACCCGAAACTGGTTCCGGTTTTCCAGGCTATGGTTTGCGAGGATGAAAATTGCTGCCATAACCCTTCTTCACCTGGCCGCATTACTTCTTTCATGGCCTGGAAGGTAAAATAAAGAGACGTTGCATCTAAGGCTACATTTTGAACTATACTTTTGTTGGGCGATTTTTTTTGAAGATAATTTGGTGCATGAAAATCACTGTTGTTTATCTTGCCTTTATTTAAAGTTTGATGATTTAAAGTTCTTGCCATTGAAGCATAAACTCCGGCAAGATCCCATAATGTTACTTCGCATCCTCCAAGCACAAGGCTTAAGCCATAATTACCTGCCGGCCTGTTTAATGTTGTAATGCCGCAAGATTTTAGTACTTCATAAAATCGCTGGTATTTATATTGCTGCAACATTTTTAATGCCGGTATGTTTAGGCTGCGTGCAAGTGCGTTGTGAGCAGGTACGGCACCATCATAGCCCAGGTCGAAATTTTTGGGTGCATAATTTCCAATTTGCATGGGCACATCCGGCACTAATGTACCGGGTAAAATTAAACCTTCGCTTAGCATGGCTGCATACAGTATAGGTTTTAATGCACTCCCCGGGCTTCTTGGCGCTGCAATTACATCTACATCACTTTCCATTTCGGGGTTTAATCTTTCAGAAATATTACCTACATAAGCCAGTGCATTTCCTGTTTCCACATCAAGCACCAGGGCACAGGCATTATTAATGCCATTGCCTTTGAGTATTGCCTGCTGTTGCCTTAGTATTGCAGCTACGTTTTTTTGAAGCGCAATGCTTATAGTAGTCTTAGCTTTTGTAAGCGTAATGCTTTTTTTGTTTTCGTTTAAAAACCGCTGAAACAAATGCGTAGCATTTTGCGGCAGGGACAAGGGCACGCCGGGTAATGGCTCTAATTTTGCCAGTTCGCAATCGGTTGTACTCATTTTATTCGCCTGCTGTAATTTATCTAATAGATAATTTCTTTTTCTTAATAATACTTCCCTGTTTTTTCCGGGATGCACTAAAGATGGTGCATTGGGCAAAACAGCTAATGTTGCCATTTGCCCCCAGCTGAGCTTTTCGGGGCTTGTACCAAAGTATCTCCAGGCTGCGGCATCTAGGCCTACAACATTGCCGCCAAATGGGGCATTACATGCATATAAGGCAAGGATATATTTTTTGGAATAACGGCACTCCAGCCTTACGGCAAGTATACTTTCCTTAAGCTTGTTCCATAAATTACGTTTGTTGTTTTTTTGTGCAAGGCGAAGTACCTGCATGCTTATTGTACTTCCGCCCTGGGGGACGCCTTTATTGCGCATATTTTTAATAAATGCCCTTGTAAATGCTATAGGATCCACACCGGGATGATAATAAAACCTTTTGTCTTCAAATTCTGTTATGCAATCTGAAAACTTTTTTGGGACTTTTTCATTAAAAGGAAACCGCCATTGTCCGTCTTTCGCAATGGTTGCATTTAAAAGTACAGCGTCTTTGTCTTCCAGCACATAGCAGGTGGGTGTATTAAACAAAGTTTTGGGCAATGAAAAGTAAAACCATATCAACAGTGCTGCTAGTACCAGTAAAATAATCTTGGTTTTGGGTTTGAGGGAATTTATTTTGAATAATATGACGGGAAAGAAATTTTTCAAAACAGGGCTTTTAATTTAAAGGGCTTTGTGCCGTAGGTACAAAACATTTTTAGTAATTCAATAAATATGAGATTGAGTCCCGTAGGGACGATGGATTCCTTATTCAATTTCTTTAAAAATATAATTTTCGTCATATTCAATTTCAAAGGCTTTTAAAAATTCTTTATATTCATCTGAAAATTTTTTTCTCCTGTGATGTTCTTCCTGGTTTTTTACATATTCAATTAACTTTGGTAATGCAGATTTGCTGTAGGAAAATGCAGCATACCCTTCCTGCCATTGAAATTTTCCTTTGACCAATTTGTTATCATTGATCCATTTTGAAGAACTGCCCTTTATGTCTTGAAGCAAATCGGAGATGGACTGTGTTGGACGCATGCCAATTACAATATGCATATGGTCGGGCATTCCGTTAACAATAAGCATTTTGTGTTTGTTTTTTTGTATAATGCCTGTTATATATTGATATAGCCTGTCTTGCCATTCTTTTTGTATTAATGACATCCTGTTTTGAACAGCAAAAATAAATTGCAAATGAATCTGCGTGTATGTATTTGCCATATTGATGTTTTTTTTTCTACCCATGTTATGTCCCTACGGGACACGATTGTTGTTTTTATTTATCTATCTACCTATGTATTGTCCCTACGGGACACGATTGTTTTTTGCTTCAAAAAGATTCAATAGTACAAGAGTGCGACGCAACGATGTTGAATACTATTGCTACTGCCGGTATCAAAAAAAATACCCTGCTTAGAAATGAAGCAGCTTAAAAATTTCATTTACTGGTTCACTACTTCTACCCATTTTCCATTCACTCCTGCAGAAATATTATTATCATACATGGCGGCCGCATAAGTACCCGGCATAAAATACCTGCCCAGGTAAGCGGCGTTTAGTTGCACATAATAAGTAACCGCTTCTCCTTCTTTTAAATCAAAATACGTATAAACCCTGTCGTCCCTTATATCCTGGTAAGTGAAATATGAAGATTTAAATTCTCCTTCTCCGCCTGTCATTCTTGCATTGAGTATTTCCCATCCGCTGGGGAATATCTGGTTTAGCGCTATGTTCTCATAATGGCCACGCTTTCCGGGGTTTGTAATAGTTACCTTTGCAATAAAATCGGTTCCCTGCAATATTTTATTAACTTCAAGTGCAGTACCATTTTGATTTAAAAAATTAATATTCATCCCAAGCAACGATGGATTGTTGTTGATTTTTAAGCTGTCACCGCTTAAAGGCTGGCCCTGAGTGATGAGGCGGATATATAAAGTATTGTTGCCGCCATTGCTTATTGAAATATTGTTGTTACCATTTTGCACATTTACCGGTACTTGTTGGATATATGCATTGGAGTTTATATTTATGGCTTTTCCGTTTACAATGGTTTTTGCTATAATTTTTGCTCCTGAAGGATTTTTGCCGCAATACCTGGCAATAGCTATTAAAGAATAGGCGGTGGTTTGAGTACTGTACCAATTCTCCTGTGCTAATTTTTCTGCAACGGTATTGAGTACTTGCGATGCCTGTTGCCTTCTTCCAAGTAGCGTTAATGTTTCGAGTACCATTGCCTGGTCCCTTAATTCGGAGCCAAAAGTGAAACCGGGCTTATTCCTAACATCAAATGAAACAGGTAAATTGCTGATGAGGTTTAAGGCAATATTTTGCTGCCCGGAAAGTTGGTAGGCAGCAGCTAATCTCCATTTTGCTTCGGAAGATAAATATTTAAATTCTTTCAAACGGTTCATGGCGCCTAGTTCGGGGGATTTGGCTAAAGCAAGGGTAAACAAACGGTAAGCCTGGTCCAGATCTGAACCATAATAATTTTCACCGGTAACGCTCCAACTGTTTGCTTTTCCTTTTTGAAAATTTTTCCATTGCTGTAGCATGTAATCGCTTACAAAATATCCGTTGGCCTGGGCTTCTAATAAAAAATGTCCGGCATAATTGCTGCCCCATGCATCGCTCTCCGAAAGCCCTGGCCAGTAGCTAAAGCCACCATCGGGCCTTTGAAAGTTTTGTAATTTTACAATACCTGCTTTAATGTTTTTTTCAATGCTTGCTTTTTTATTATTGTCGAGTTCTGTTAATTGGTTTAAAACCAGTTGCGGAAAAATAGCCGAAGTAGTTTGCTCAATACATCCATGCGGATATTGAATGAGAAACTCCAACCTTTTTTGTAAGTTCATTGATGGGATGCTGGAAATTTCCAATACCGAGGTACTTGTATTTGGTGAGCCAATGGCCGATGCGGTTGCATTCCATTCTTTACCGGGTTCAAGCGAGTATGGCGTTACATTGGTAATATACGGATTGGCGTTACGTATATTCAATTCTACTTCATAAGTTGCTTTTTCATTGCCGCTGGATGCCAATATTTTTACTTTTCCTATGCCTGTATTTTCTTTTACCCTTACATCAAAAAAGGTCATTTGTTCGCCCGGTTGTGTAAAGTTTATATTTTGAGTACTACTGCCTGCTATTTCAAAATAAGGATTGGATTGTAAAGAGATAGCTACATTTTTAATATTATTTTCCATTGCAAAAACAGTAACTGGCAATTTTATGCTTTCTCCCGGGCCAAGCACTCTGGGCATAGTAGCTAATAGCATCAAAGGCTTTTTTACCGTAATATTTTTTTCGGTAGCGCCATAGCTGCCGTTGTTTGCTGCTATTACCATTGCCCTTACCGAGCCTATGTATGCTGGTAATTTAAATTGCTGAGTTTGTTTTTGGCCTTTGCCAAGATGAAAAGGGCCAAAATAAGCTACCACCGGTTTAAAGCGGTTGGCCGATTTTTGTTTTACAGGTCCTGCATCTGCATCGCCACCAATGGTAAGTATTCTTTCTAATCCACCGCCCCATGCGCCTATTACATAATCATACATGTCAAAACTTTTTACACCCAGCGCTTCTCTAGCATAAAATGCATCGTGTGGGTTTGGGGTTTTAAACCGGGTTAAATCAAGCAGTCCTTCATCAACAATAGCTACGCAGTAACTCATTTCATTACCATTTTTTTCACTTACGGTAAAGTTTGCAAGCTGCTCCGGCCTAATGGTTGTAGCAATATCCAGTACCGGTTGTAAAAGGCTGTTTTTATTTTCTACAAAAATGGGGATGCTTCCATACATACGAATGGGAAGATCGTTAACCGTTTGCGAATGAGGCTGCAAAAGGCTTACAGTGGCATAAATATTAGGCGCCATTTCGGGTTCGGCTTTAAACTTCACTAAGGTTTGCCCCTGGCTGGTTTCCTGCCAAAATGTTTTAATTACTTTACTACCGTTTTCGAGGCTTACTAATATTTTGCCTCCTTTGCTGCCTGGAATATTTAAAACCACTTCATCACCAACGTTATACTTCTCTTTATTACAGTTAAAAGAAAGCATGGTAGCTGCTGTTTGGTCTTCGTCGTTACCTCCACGGCTTTGCCAATTAGGCTGGTCAATATAAAAAACTCTGCCTGTAATATGGCCACTTTTTAAATCTTTGGCTAATATTAAATAGCGCCCCCAATCATCAGGCGAAGATTTAAACTGCCATTTTCCTTTTCCGTTTGATAAAGAAACGGTATCGCTTTTTATGAGTTTATTGTATTCGTTTTGGGTAAAGTTGCTCAGGTTTTCCCCGTTATCATCCCACCACCAGCGCCATTGTATGCGATACAGCTGTACTTGTAAAGAAGAATTTCCTGCAACTGCATTTCCCCTGGCATCTACATCAGCAAGCTCTGCTGTATGTGTTTTTCCTGATAATAAATAATTAAAAGGTTTTTCTCCCTGGGGCATTTTTATGCCTGCATAACTGTTATAGGGGCTGTAATTAATTGCAACATTGTCAATACTAAAAGCACCACCTGGTTCAAAAACTTTTATGAGCATGTTGGCCGTAAGCATTCCCGGAGCTGTTTCTTCTGTTTCAAATTTTGGGTTTAAAGTAGCATATCCTTCTTCATTTAAGGTGCCTTCAAAAATTGTTTTTGTTTGTGTGCTGTAATCCGTAGCAGGGTTATCAAATATATAACCTGCAAATTTTGCAAAGCTGGTAGGTTTTGCAATTAAAGAGGCATCAATTTTTGTTTTTAAATTTTTTGCCGTTGCACCAAACAACCATTTAGCATTTATCTTTCCCGATGTTGTTCCACCTGTGCCCAGCAATGGGTCTTTACCAAAGTCAACATTTATTTTTAGCCTGTTAGGCATTACGGTTTCTATTTTTATTTTTTTTTCAAAAACAGCGCCGCCACATTTTACCTTTGCCAGCCAGTTGCCGGTAGGCGATGAGGGTTCTGTAAATGTTTTAAAAAGATAAAAGCCACCTGTTGCATTGCTTTGTACTGCCTGTTTATAGAGCTGGCCTTGTGGTGTGTATAAACTCATTTCTACAGGATGGTCTTTTGGGAGCTTGCCTGTTTTATCTTCAATAATACAGTTGAGATACAAAGTATCTCCTGGCCGCCACACACCCCGTTCGCCAAAAATAAAACCCTTGATCCCATTTTTTACTTCTTCTCCACCTACATCAAACCTGCTCAAAGCCAAAGAATTTCCATCATCTAATTTCAGGTATCCTCTTTCATTTCCTTTTTTTGCAATAAGTAAATAGGGTTTTCTTTTTATTTCAATACCGGCAAAACCATCGTTGCTGCTTTTGCCTTTGCTGATAATGGTTTGCTGATAGTCCAATACTTCCAAATCAATTCCGCTTAATGGCTCTGTGGTTAAAATACTGCTTACTGCAACCATCAGTTGATTGTCATTTCCCCGTTTTGCCGTTAAACCAATATTGCTTGCTAAAATATTTCTAGTGGCCCAGCGGTCTTTGCTGTAGTAAGATTTACTGTTTGGGTCATCCCTTCTTTCCCAATTGTAGCCGTAAGGATAGTAAGTGTCGTATCTCTTCCAAAAATCATTATCATCATCTACTCCTGAACTGTTTTCGTCATCGTAATAGCCGTAATATTCTTCGTCTTCATTATTATTTTTTTGAGAAGTATCTACTTTGGAATACAGGCTGTACTCCGGCCTGAAGCCAATGGTAACCCGGTAAATTGCGCCAGGCTCTGTTTTTAAAAATTTATCTATATCCAGCGTAAAACGCTGTTTTTTATGGAGGTCAAGGCTGTTGTCGTTATCGAGCCTTAATGTTTTTTCTACTACTGGTCTTGCTACCCTTCTGAGGGAGTTGTTTCCGTCGAGTGTGTTATCCTGTAAAAAGCGAGGTACATTATTTTCATAAACTTTAATGATGCTTATATCAACAGCGCTGAGGTTAATGGCTTCAAATGGCAGTACTAACCTCCCTGCATTGGGCAAAATATTTCCTTTACCAAAAATTTTTACTGAAGGAAGTTTATTTTCAAAGTTAATATTGGAGGCAAATTCCAAATCCAAAATATTTCCCCAGCTATTTCTTATTCCGCTATTGATGTTTACGGTATAATTTCCATCGAGGTTGCCGTTGGCATACACTTTTACTTCGCTGCCATCAATGGTATAGGAAAGGTTGCTGTTATTGCTTATGGAAATGAGGCCGTTTAAATCCTGGCCAATGGCAATTGGGTCGCTAAACTGTACCGATGCGTATTGCTGTGCATCATTCATGGCCACTACATTCAATACTTTAAAATCTCCACTTGCAGGAACAGCAATATCTTTTTCGCCGGTTATTTTTGACATAAGCGCTTTTCCGCTCCAGTTTATTTTTACATTGCCAGTAGTGGACTTCCTTTCTATACCTTCTACAGTAAATAAATGCATTTTTGAAGCATCGTTGTGCTGCCATTTTACAGCTAATGCTTTATTGTTTTGGATTGCGCTAAGCAATTGTTCTACGGCTTTGTTGTCTTCCCTATCTGCAGTTTCCAGTTGGCCGGATAAATACATTTTATTTTTTGCAGCTGTGCTTTTTAATGAAAGGTCACTTATAGCAAATGAAGGCTCAACTGTTTTTATTGAAAATTTAAATTCTTTAAGTTTGCTTTCGCTTACCTGTGTAACTTTTCCCAGTTTAAAATTTACTTCATAAAGTTTATTGGGTTCCAAATTTTTTTCGGGTTTAAATTCAAGTGTAGTTGCATCGAGCCAAACGGCTCTACCTTTTACGGCCGGGGACAAGCTAATAAGCGGCTCTTTTACTTCTTCACCAATGCTATGTGTTGCATTTGCAGCATGGGCAAGCTGTATACGAATAGGAGATGTTTTGGAAATAATGCCAGTGGTATATGCATCCACATAGTGGCTAAAGGCAGGGTCCACATCAATCCATTTTTCTTTTTGCTTGCAGGAAAAAAGTAGCAGGCTTAGTGAACTAATAAAGAGCAGGCGCAATAAATTAGTACTGCGCTTTTTGGGGCAATTGGGTGCAAGGGCTTGCATGGTAAAAGTTGATTTGAATTGTTCAGCAAAACCAGGCCGGCCTTGCTGTGTTTTTGACGATATAAATGTTGTACAATTTTTCATAATACAAGAAATTTAGTAAAATAAATTTTTGTTAAAGGCCCTGTTTTAAATAAAGAGAAGTCTCCTTAATAGGAGGAATTGCCCCCGGGGAAAAGATTACCAACAAAAGTAAGAAAGTAAGTACAGCCTAATACCCAAAAAAGTAAACCGGAACTGGCCGTTTTAGATGGCAAGTGGGCTGAAAGTAGAAACTAAATAGCTTCAACTGTTTTCCCCGGTAGAAGATGTTATAGTACAATTGGGCAATGGAATAATTGATCAGTTTTGTTTTCCATTTTGTCAATTTCAGGTTATTTGTAAATAGCTACCGGTTTTATATTCCAGGAAAATTTGCAACTTATTTAAAGGTAGATTCCTAAATCAATCAATTTATATTTTATTACTTTTTGCATCGGAATGTAAAGAACTTACTGATAATTACAACAAATAAAGAAAATTATATTTCTCACTGTCGTATCATTTTAAAAAACATCCCTAATTCAGGGTACATTTTGCTGTATAAAATAATATAATTTAGATTATTTATTTAAATATTTTCTTATATTGCAGTATGTTAAAAATATTTAGTATGAATAACATTAAATACACAGGAACAAATATTGCAGCTGCGGCATTAATATTATTTTACTTTTTTCCCTGGGTTAATGCCATTGCAATATCAATGTCGGGTTTTTCATTAACTACTAATGGGCTTTCGCCGGGCATAATGGCCTATTTTATTACGGGTTTAAACCGTTTATTTATGATACTTGCTTTATTGGTACCCTTAAGTGGTGCTATTATATTGTACCAAAATATAACGGGCAATATGAAGTTTAGTAAATTTTATAAGCCTGCTCATTTTGTCCCGTTTGTATATCTTATTGTAGGGCTCGTAGGGCTTTATTTTAAAATGAAACCGGAGGTGCCCAAAATGTCTGCCCAGGAGAGCGCCCTTTTTCAGGAAATGTCAAAAAACATAAAGGATATGACCCCTGGTGCTTTTGATGTTTTGAGCTATGGTTTTTATCTTTCTGTTATTGCAGCTATATATTTACTGCTGGTAAATTTGGGTAAAATAAAAGATAAAGAATATTATAAACCTGCAGAAGCTACTAAGAGCCAGCCTCCAACGGAAAACAGCAATAACCCTTAGAATATTTATTTTGCCGCCGCCTGGCCTTTGGCATTGTATATACTTCAGTTTTTTACTAAAATAGATACTTATATACAAAGCCAATATTTTTTTTAATGCGCATTGAGCATTGTAATTTTATTTAAAAAATAGACACATACAATATCCTGTTGGCCGTAAGCCAGGCTGGGTTTTGTAACTTTATTTCTATGGCGGAGAAATGTGCCCATCACAGGGCTTCCCAAATGGAATAGGGTAACTGGGGGATACGGTTTAATTTAATATTGATCTCTGCTTCCTTACAAAATAAATATAGTAATTAGTGTTATCACTAATTACTATATCATTCCCTTATTTGTATATCCTTTACTATTGCATTTGAATAATTAGCTTCTGATGAAGAATTCCACTTGAACTGGAAATAAAAATTTTTCTTCTTTGGAACAGCTAAAGAAAATGGTAAGAAGAAAAGCCAGCGAAATTAAAGGGATAGTCTTACGGAACTTAAAAAATGGTTATTTTTTTGGGTTTTTATAGAAAAATTTTTCTGGCAAATGGGCCACTTTGTTTATAAACTAAATAGGGTTGCTACTCAATTTTGTCTCAAGGTAAACAACATATTTACTTATGAACGTATACGTTGATAAAAATTTTAAACCTTATGATTAGCATTGGGTATGCCCATTTCAAAGTCAGAAAAGTTATCCTAAAAGAATTGTATCTTTTAAAGTTGTGCGAAGGATTAGAAATATCCTTATGCAGTTTACTAAAAGAGTAAGATGAAAACTAAAACCTATAAATCAGCATATTTTACAGCCTTCCGTCTTTAATGCTATCTACAACTGTTGGGTCGAGCAGGGTTGATGTATCGCCAAGGTTGGCAATTTCGCCTTCGGCAATTTTCCTCAAAATGCGCCGCATTATTTTACCGCTCCTGGTTTTGGGAAGCCCGCTTACAAATTGTATTTTATCTGGTTTTGCAATGGGCCCAATTACCCTGGATACGGTTTGTAAAATATCGGCACGGGTTAAATTTTCATCATTATGTGTTGAAGACTGGTAAATAACAAAGGCATAAATTCCCTGGCCTTTAATATTATGAGGGTAACCCACTACGGCGCTTTCTACCACGCCGGAGTGCATATTAATGGCATTTTCTACTTCGGCTGTGCCAATGCGGTGGCCGCTTACGTTGAGTACATCATCTACCCGGCCGGTAATCCTATACAGCCCGTTTTCGTCCCTCAAGGCGCCATCGCCGGTAAAATAATAATTGGGATAAGTAGAAAAATAATTGAGTCTGCAGCGTTCATGGTCGCCATAGGTTGTGCGTAAAATAGAAGGCCATGGCGCTTTTATGCAAAGGTTGCCGCTTACATTATTGCCTGTAATTTCCACTCCGTTTTCATCTACCAGCACGGGTTGTATGCCCGGCAAAGGAAGGGTTGCGTAAGTGGGTTTGCTATCGGTAACGCCGGCAATATTGCTTATCATAATGCAACCGGTTTCTGTTTGCCACCAGGTATCTACTATGGGGCAGCGCTTTTTCCCTATGTTTTCGTTGTACCAATGCCATGCTTCTTCGTTAATAGGTTCGCCTACGGTGCCTAAAACTTTTAATGTAGATAAATCTTTTCCTTTTACAGGGTCTAAGCCAAAACCCATAAGGCTGCGTATGGCTGTGGGTGCGGTGTATAAAATATTTACTTTGTGTTTATCAATAATTTCCCAAAACCTGCCAGCATTGGGCCAGGTAGGAATACCTTCAAACATTACCGATGTAGCTCCGGCACATAAAGGGCCATACACAATATAACTATGGCCGGTTATCCAGCCAATATCTGCCGTGCAAAAATGTATATCGCCGGGCTGGTATTGAAATACGTTTACAAAACTGTAAGCAGAAAAAACCATGTAGCCGCCGCTGGTATGCACTACGCCTTTGGGTTTTCCGGTGCTGCCTGATGTATAAAGGATAAATAGTGGATCTTCTGCATCCATTTCTTCGGCGGGTAAATGGCCATTGTGGGCTTCCAGCATTTCTTCGGCACGGTCCATTTCATCTTCCCACCATACATCCCGGCCTTTTATCATGCTTATGGGTGTTCTTGTTCGGGTATAAACAATTACTTTTTTTACCTGCCGGCTTCCAATTAATGCATCATCAATTACACTTTTTAATGGAATATCTTTATTTCCCCGGTAAGCGCCATCGCAGGTAATTATAAATTCGGCATTGGCATCCTGCAACCTGTCGGAAATACTTTGTGCGCTAAAACCGCCAAAAATTACGGAGTGAATGGCGCCAATTCTTGCACATCCTAAAACGGCATAAGCCAGTTCGGGAACCATGCCCATGTAAATACAAACCCTGTCGCCTTTTTTTACGCCATTATTGAGTAATACCTGCGCAAACTGGCAAACCCTTTTGTGCAACCGGTTGTAGGTAACTACCCTCACCCTTTCTTCCGGGTTGTTGGGTTCCCAAATTATTGCAGGTTTGTCGCCCATTTTTTCCAAATGCCGGTCTATACAGTTTTCGGTAATATTAAGTTTGCCGCCGCTAAACCATTTTATATCGGGCTCCGTAAAATTCCACTCCAGGGTTTTGGCCCAGGGCTTGCGCCACAAAAAAGTATTAGCTATATCGTTCCAGAAAGATTCGGGATTCTCTATACTTTTTTTATACGCTGCTTCGTAATCGGCCCTGGTTTTAATTTGAAAAGAATTTGGCATGGCAATAATGGTTGAAAGATTAAATGTATAATCGTCTTATTAAACAACAATAAGCTATTTATTTATTAAATTCTCTTAATGAAAAATGCATTTACTGCAATTTATTAACGATTGTTGAAAAACTAATTTTTAATTTTGTGTACTTTACTGCAAGTTGCAGTTGTAAAGAGAAGATAATACATGAAATACACCCAGGCTACATTAGATAAAATAGAAAATATAATTGAAGAGAGTGGTTATATCATCCGCTACGAAAGGGGAAATTTTCAAAGCGGCTACTGTATTTTGCAGGCTAAGAAAGTAGTGGTACTCAACAAATTTTTTCAAACCGAAGGAAGGATAAATACCTTAATTGACCTCTTGCCCGAGCTGCACATTAATTTTGATGCACTCACCTACGAAAGCCAGCAGTTGTATGGGGAATTGTTGCATTTTGAAAAGGAAACCCACTAATTGCTAAATTGCTTCTGCAAATTATTAAAATTATTTTCTACAAGTGGTCATTTTACCGGGCTCTTTAAAAAAATAAAAGGCAGGTGTATTGTAGCAGATCATAGCTGTAAAACCCTATTTATTTTTTCCATTTTTTTATAAAAAAGAAAATTACCAGGGCAAAGCCAATGCCCGATATCAGGTAATAAACAATATTGGATACTGCAGCTTTGCCTTCAAAAAAAGCGTATCCTTTATACAGGCCATAATAAAGATTGGGCATCATCCAAAGCAATAATAAAGCAACGCTATTGGCAATTTTTAGAAAAAAATCTTTGCTGTCCAGCTCTGTGTTCATAGTAAAAAAGTTACACTACAAATATAATTATTCTTTGGCCAATTATATTGATACGATTTTTCTTTGCCCTGTTTTTTTGCAATTATTCTTTTAGCAATAACTTTTTAAAGGCAGAACTGTCCCCATTAAATACATTAAAGTCAACAAAAGCGTCAATACCGTTTACATGGCCGGTTTCGCTATGCTGCCAAAAAGACCATTTACGACCAATCCTGGGTTTGCCATTGGCAAAATAATGTGCAATCCACAGTGGGTATCCATCAAATTGCGGGGAAAGAAAGCGGTTATAAAAATCAACATTTGTATAAATAATGGGTTGCACATTATATTCTTTTTCCACTAATTGCAGCCACTCTTTTACCCGTTGTTGTATCAGTATTTTAGCAACGCCATTATCCTGCTCAATATCTAAAACAGGCGGTAAATCGCCAGGTTGTAATTTTACCCTTTGCAAAAAATTTTTTGCCTGCCGGGCTGGGTTGGTTGTGGCATTAAAAAAATGGTAAGCGCCCTTAGTAATTTTCTGGTTTTGTGCTTTGGCCCAGTTTTTTCCAAAATGTTCATCAATTAAATCGGTACCTTCTGTTGCTTTAATAAATGCAAATCCGATTTTTACGCCGTTGATTTCCATTTTTTTTACTTCCTTCCAGGATATATTTTTTTGGTGATGGCTCACATCTACGCCATGAATACCATAGGCAACGGGCAAATCAATGCCAAATGCCGCATAATGTTTAAAAGATGGCCTGTAGTAATAATTATTAAACATCCAAATTGCGGTAACAACAGATGCCAGTACAATAAGTATAATTAAGACAGTTTTGCCTATCCTGGGTTTCTTTTTTCTTTTTGCCATTTGTGAATGGGAGTAGGTGCAAATGTGCAAAATAGATTACACAATTTTATTAAATGCATATCGCTTTTTAAAGCATTTAACTTATTTAAAACCTTACGGTTGTAGCTTAATGTTTAATAATTGAAACAGGTTTTAAGCCCGGGGATTTGATGATATATCTTCCGGAAGGTAAATATCCAATATCATTTCTGCCGTTTATTAGTGTTGAAATCAATTGGCCTACGGCATTGTAAAGAAATATTTTACCGGGAGCAAAAACAAAAAGTTCACCAGTAGTTAAAGTAGGATATGCTTTTAATGTTTTGCTTGCTTCAATGGTTAATACAATTACATTGCTGTACAGTACACTGCCATTGGTATGGGTTTGCTTTATGCGGTAATAATAATCACCGGCAGGTACATTACTATCGTTAAAATTATATTGACGTGGAGCAGTAGAATTTCCGGCTGCGGGTATTGTGCCTTTGCTGCTAAAGTTTATGCCATCTGCACTGCGTTCTATAATAAATTCCTGACTGTTAAACTCTGCATTGGTATTCCATTGAAGTAGCGCTGTTTCGTTTTGTACATTTCCCGTTAAGTTAATTTGCGATATGGGCAATGTGCTGGGGTCCACTTGTACAACAGTATTGTTCCGGCTTATAATTCTCAGCGTAGGGTCAAACTGTGCAGCAGTAGGGTTAAAGTTTATGGGAAATGAAAAGAGTTGGTTGTTGCTGTCGTTGTATACAATATAAGTAGTATCCTGCGTACTGTTATTAAACCTTACCGGAACGGGCATTTTAAAAAAAGGCACACTGCTGTGGGAGGTGGTTTGCGAAATTTTAAAATAAACATGGGTGCCTCCAACAGGCGCCCACTCTACATGGTAGGAAGGATAGCCTTCACCTGTGTACCATTGATTGAAAAAGTCGGTAAAGTTGATACTGGTTTCGGTTTCCAATACCCTTTTTAAATCGCTTGTTCTTGCAAAGCCATATTTTACGGCAGGGTCGTTAAGGTAAGTTTGTATAGTTTGAAAGAAAAGATTATCTCCTAAAATAAACTGAATCATATTTACCAGGTAAGAGCCTTTATTGTAGCTGAGCCTGCTGCTAAAAATACGGTTTACATTATTGGTATCATTTACTTTTACCGAACCGTTAGGTAGCGATGTAATATTATTTAATACAGATTGACGGTTGCTAATTGCCGTTGCCGGGTATTTTGTTTCCATATGCAACTGGGCAGCATAAGTAGCAAAACCTTCATTGAGCCAAATATCTTCCCAACTTCCTGTAGTAACTTTATCGCCGAACCATTGATGACCAAGTTCATGTGCCATAAGGCTTTCGCCGGGTGAAATAAGAAATGTAGCAGTTTGATGCTCCATACCGCCACCCCAGCCAAATTGTACATGGCCATATTTTTCCTGTATAAAAGGGTATTCGCCAAATTTGTCATGAAATAATACCATTGCTTCAAGTACTTTGAATGTATTGGTTTGGAAGCTGGATAAACTTTCTGGATAGCAATAAGTTTGCATGGGTAAATAAACAGAACCCAGCATAACGGAATTATTAAAGACAACATAGTTGGTTACTGCAAATGCTACCAGGTATGAAGCAATAGGATAACGATGTTTCCAATGAGTAGTAGTTTGGCTGCCATTTACAATCTCTGATTGTAGAATGCCATTTGAGGCAGCTTTGTAAGCAGATGGGTGGATAATATAAATATCAATAGAATCTGCTTTATCGCCAAGCTGACTTTTGCAGGGCCACCAGTCGGCTGAGCCGTAAGGTTCGCTCAGCGTCCATATAACCGGCGTGCCGGCATGGGTATCATCTATAAAAGAACCAAATCCTGTTGAAGAAGGCGAACCCTGGTAATATACCGAAACCGAGTCAAGCGTTCCCACAGTTAACGATGGTGAAAAATTAATATTTAAAGCGCTGTCTATATGCGTAAAAGTTAAAAGCTGGTTATTTCGTTTTACACTATCTACTGTTAAAAACCCGGTTACAAGATCAAGGGTAATAGCATTGCCGTTTGATAAAACAGTAAAATACATAGTAAGCTTACCTTTAATGTATCTTACTGCAGGGTCTACCTGCCACTCGCCACGGTAATATTTTACATCAAAATTATTAGATGCTAATGACCTGTTAATAAACCCGTTTGCAAACATTTTTGCATGGGCATTTCTTTCCATTTCGGGGATAGATAAGTTAGCTTTGCACTCCAATTGTTGCGCCTTAAGGTAAAATGGGGCAACCAATAAAATAATCGCAATTAGTAATCTCATTTTCAATTATTTATATACTGTTTTTACTTAATTAATTTTTTTTTCAGGCAATAAGCCCCGGTCAGGTACCGTTTTAGATTAATTGTGGCTTAAATCAACTTGTTGCTAAATAAAAACTTATGAAGAACAGTATTATTGCAAAGGTTATTATTTTTTTATTCCCTTTATTCATTTCTGCCAATATTGTTTTGGGCAATACTGCCTTAAAAGACACTACGCAAAAATTAATTGCTGCTTCAAAAATACCGGCAAAAAATATCGCCTTTTTAATTAAGGAAGCAAATGTAGTATATCCTGAGATTTTACAAGGCCATGAAGAAGAAAGTTTGGAATATGTAGAAAAATTTAGCAAGAACCGAAGGGAATACCTGGTGCGTACCTACAACCGCAGTAAAAACTATTTCCCAAAAGTTCAAAAAATATTAAAGCGCTACGATGTTCCGCAGGAATACGCCGTATTAATGGCGTTGGAAAGTTGTTTTAAGGCCAATGCAAAATCCAGCGCCGGTGCTTATGGTTACTGGCAGTTTATGGATGATGTGGCAAAAGAATATGGCTTAAGAGTACATACGGTTGTAAAAACTACCCATTCAAAAGCACATAATAAAAATAAAAAACCATTTAAATCTTCTACGCACAAAAAAGCAATAGACGACAGGTCTAATTTTATAAAGTCCACCAATGCGGCTGCAAAATACCTGAAGGACAGGAGCCGCAACCTGGATAATGACTGGTTGCTGATAGCCGCAAGCTACAATTATGGTATAGGCAATGTAAAAAACGCTATGCAAAAAACCGGAAAAGAAAACCCCAGCTTTTGGGATATTAAAAAATATTTGCCGGCAGAAACAAAATCGTATGTGATGAATTTTATTGCCTTGAATGTAATTTTTAATAATTACGATAAGTTTATTAAAAACGAATTAATTTTTACTGATGAGTATTCCCGTGATATTGAGTTGGATGCCGTGCTTTTGCAATCATTGTCGGCGCTGCCGGGTTCATTATAGAGAACATAATTATTTAAAAATGGGCAGTAATTGGTACTGCCTTTTTTTTATTTATCGAAAGGCGGAATTTTATTTACCGGCATTTTTTCCTTCAATATATTGGCAATGGCTTTTAATATCTTTGCGCCAATGAATGCATTCAATTTTCAGGATACCGTTAATTTGGCTGCAAAGCTTTCACCCAGGCGCTTGTGGAATGGTATAAAAGTTTTGAGTAGTTTTTATATAAGCCGTTTGTTCGGCAAACCGGTTCAATGGGGTTATCCATTATCGGTTTCATTTGAGCCTACAACAAGCTGCAACCTGCGCTGCCCGGAGTGCCCAAGTGGGTTAAGGGCTTTTACAAGGCCTACCGGTATGTTAAAAAAAGATTTTTTTAGCCAAACCATTGATGAAATACACAAAGATCTGCTCTATCTGATTTTTTATTTTCAGGGCGAACCTTATTTAAACCCCGATTTTTTGGAAATGGTGAAATATGCTGCTTCAAAAAAAATTTATACCGCTACCTCTACCAATGCCCATTACCTTACCGATGCAATTGCAAAAAAAACTATCGAAAGCGGGCTGGACAGGTTGATAATTTCCGTAGATGGTACAACACAGGAAGTGTACCAGCAATACCGGGTAGGCGGTAACCTGCAAAAAGTTTTTGAAGGCGCAAGGAATATTGTAAAATGGAAAAAAAGCCTCAGGAGTAAAACGCCATTTATCATTTTTCAGTTTTTAGTGGTTAAGCCCAATGAACACCAGGTAGAAGAAATTAAAAAACTGGCAAAAGAAATTGGGGTAGATCAGGTGAGGTTTAAAACCGCACAGGTATATAATTATGAACAAGACCCCAACCAACTCATTCCCGAAACCGATAAATACAGTAGGTATAAAAAAAATGAAGACGGCACTTATTTGCCCAAAAATAAAATGGCCAACCATTGCTGGAAGCTTTGGCATGCCAATGTAATAACCTGGGATGGGCTGGTAGTACCCTGCTGCTTTGATAAAGATGCCCTGCACAAACTGGGCAACCTCGGTAATCAATCTTTTAAAGAAATATGGCACAACGAAAATTACCGACGGTTTAGAAAAGAGCTGATGACCGGCCGCAAACAAATTGATATTTGTGCCAATTGCAGTGAAGGCACAAGCGTTTGGAAATAATTTAATAATTTTTGTTTACCTTACTTTTATGAACCAACATGAGTTTAACCAGCGCTTGCGGCAAGCCCTGTTGTTAATGGTAATTATTGCCATTGGCATACTGCTGGTAGCGCAGCTCTCCTCTTTTATTCCCGGTTTTTTAGGTGGTATTACTTTGTACATCCTTAGCCGCTCACTTTATTACAAACTGGTGTATTTAAAAAAATGGAAAAAAGGCTTAACGGCAACTTTGTTCATACTGGTGTACCTAATTATTATTTCCCTGCCCATTTATTTCAGCATTACGCTTATTACACCAAAAATTAATGAAGTACTGCATAAGCAGGATAAAATTATTGCTATAGTGCAGCAAATTTCCACTTTAGTGCAGGAAAAAACAGGGTATGAAATTTTAACAGGAGAAACAGCAAAGCAATTTGCCGGGAAAATAGCAACCATAATCCCTAAGTTGCTCAATAGTACTGCAAATATAGTAACCAATATAGTGATGATGTTTTTTCTTTTATATTTTTTATTAGTTGAAGGCAGAAGCATGGAAAAATACATCAGCAGGATGATCCCTTTGCAGAAACATAATGTAAGCGCACTCTCCAGCGAAACCAAAACGATGATAAAAGCCAATGCACTCGGCATCCCAATAATTTCTTTGATACAGGGTGTTACTTCTGCAATTGGCTATTGGATTTTTGGGGTAGAAGATTGGGGAATGTGGGGTTTTGTAACCGGTGTTTTTGCATTTTTTCCTATTGTGGGCACTACAATTATTTGGCTGCCATTGGTAATATTTCTTTACTCAAAAGGGCTTACCTGGCCGGCAACTGGCTTATTAATATACAGCTTATTAATAACTGGTAATGTAGATTATTTGGCAAGGCTAAGTTTAATGAAGCGTATGGGAGATGTACACCCGTTGGTAACCATACTGGGGGTAATAGTAGGCCTTGGCTTATTTGGTTTCATAGGCCTCATTTTTGGGCCTTTGCTTATCAGCTATTTTTTGGTGCTGGTAAAAATTTATATGAACGAGTTTAGCGAAAGCACGGATACCGAAGCTGCAAACGATGCTTAAATGCTCTTAACCTGAATAAATAATTTTTTTTCTTCTCCTCAAAATATTTGCCCGTTATAGAGCAAGGTTTAAATCATACTAGCAACTTACTCAGGTTATATAATTTTTACATTTGCATATCTGGAAAACAGCGCATCATTTTAAGATACAACTTTGTTTTTATAAATCCAGTTTTTCAGACAATTTTATTTTTAATAATGAAAATAATTATAGCAAAAGATTGATTTTCCGTAAGTTGAGGAGATATAAATAAATATAACAAAAATCATGCTAAAAATTGTCATAATCGCATTATCTTGGTAAAGAATGAAGAAAATAGTATTGAATTAGCCCTCAAAATGTGCTTCAATATTATTAAAAAAGGAAGACCATGGCACTACAGCAAAGTTTGCAGCAAAAGCTGCTTCAAAAATTATCTCCCCAGCAAATTCAGCTCATGAAACTCCTGCAGGTGCCTACTGCAGTATTGGATGAGCGCATTAAAGAAGAAATAGAAGAAAACCCCGCTTTGGAACTTAGTGAAGAATCGTTTAATGATGAATATGAAAATAATGATACAACAGATGAGCCAGAGGATTATGAAATGGATGGAAGCGAAAATGATTATGAAAATATTGATATCAGTGAATATGTTCAGGAAGGTGACGATGAAGTGGCCGATTATAAATTACGGGATACCAATTATGCCGACCAGGGTGAAGCCATAGTAATTCCCCATAAAACTGAAGTAAGTTTTATGGAATTAATGCATCAACAGTTGGGTATGTTAACAATGAGCGACCATCAGCGCAAAGTAGCAGAGCAACTCATTGGTAGCCTTGATGAAGACGGCTACCTTCGCAGGGAAATTAATGCCATTATTGATGATTTGGCGTTTCGGCAAAACATAATTACTTCGGCGGAAGAAGTAGCCGGCCTGCTGGTTCAATTGCAACAATTTGACCCACCAGGGGTTGGTGCCCGTAGCCTGCAGGAGTGCTTGCTGCTGCAGTTAGAACGAAAATTATCGGGCACACATGAAAAACCGGTTAGCCTTGCCATTAAAGTGCTGGAAAAATATTTTGATGAGTTTATAAAGAAGCACTATGGGAAAATACAAAAAGTGTTAAACATTACCGATGAAGAACTGCGTGAAGTTATAGGGCAAATAACCCGTTTAAACCCCAAGCCTGGCGGACTTATAACACAGGGCAATTTAAACAGCAACTACATTATCCCCGATTTTTTTGTGCTTAATAATAGTGGCAAGCTGGAGCTTTCGCTCAACAGCAAAAACGCCCCCGACCTTAGGATTAGCGAAGGCTACAGAGAAATGCTTAAAAATTATGATAAAGGAAGTAAAAAAGATAAGCGGCAAAAAGAAGCAGTGTTGTTCATTAAACAAAAAATAGATTCGGCCAAATGGTTTATTGATGCCATTAAGCAACGGCAAAATACTTTGCTTAACACAATGGAAGCAATTATGATATACCAGTATGAATTTTTTGTATCCGGAGATGAAACCAGGTTAAAACCCATGATCCTTAAGGATATTGCCGAACGTACCCACCTCGATATTTCCACCGTAAGCCGGGTAGCCAATAGTAAATTTGTACAAACAGAATTTGGCACTTATCGCTTAAAATTTTTCTTTAGCGAAAGCCTGCAAACAGAAAGTGGCGAAGAAGTAAGTACAAGAGAAGTTAAAAAAATACTTACCCAGCTTATTAAAGATGAAAGCAAGAAGCACCCTTACAGTGATGAAAAATTAACAGAACTGCTTCAGGAAAAAGGATATAATATTGCACGGCGAACCGTAGCAAAATACAGGGAACTACTTAATATTCCCGTAGCAAGGCTAAGAAAAATTATTTAAAGAAATGGAACCCAATGTCACTTTACAGCATCAACCTTCATCCGACACAATTGGCAATGCATTTAAATGGCCGGCAATTTTAGTTTCCTATTTATTTCACCCGGTTTTGGTACCTCTTTATTGCATTGCTTTTATAGTGTACATACACCCTTCTTATTTTACCGGCTTTTCCGGTAAAGAGAAAATTTATACCCTACTTATAAGTGCAGTAAACCTGGTTTTTTTTCCACTGCTTACTGTATTGCTTCTAAAGGCGCTGGGCTTTATCAGTTCCATTTACATGCATAGTAAAAAAGACCGCATCATCCCATATATTGCCTGCAGCATATTTTATTTTTGGGCCTACCTTGTGTTTCGCAACCAAACAATGTATCCGCTTATTTTACCCACTTTTATTTTTGGGATGTTTTTATCGGTTAATGCCGGGCTTATTGCCAATATTTATTTTAAAATAAGCATGCATGCGCTGGGCATGGGTGGATGGCTGGGCCTGTTTTTGGTAATTACTCTTTCTCAAACAATGCTCATTACCGGTTTTTTGTGTTTGGTAATTTTAGCTTGCGGTATAGTAGGTACTTCAAGAATGCTGCTAAGTAGCCATTCTCCAGGAGAAATTTACAGTGGCTTTTTTTGGGGCATGATGGGGCAATTTGTAGCAGCAATTTTTTTAATGGGATAAAATCTCCTTCCTGAGCATGAATTGCTAAACCCTTTCATTTATTTTTATTATTTTTTTAACCACGGGGCTGTAATGCTGCTCAGTAATAATAGCTAAGCAGGGTATAGAAAAAATGAGGAAGCCCCGTCCAATACCGGGGCCCTCGTGTCCTGTATGCCTAACAAAAAAATATGGTGTACAGTAAAAAATACCACTGTAAAAATTATTTTATAAAACCAACAAAAGAATAGATTAATGTGTATGAAATACAACCGGTAAGCATAGTTGCATTTCGTAAGGTTAAGGTGTTTTCTTCTTCTGGTTTTTCATGGCAAATTATTGCCGTATATATTAAGCGTTTTTTGGTAAAAAATATTGTGAATAAAAACGCAATAGAAAACATATTTTTTATTACAATGTTTTTTTCGTAATACTACTTTCAAAAAAGAAGAAAAAATTGGAAACGCAATAAGTAAATCTACTAATTATAATACTGCCTGGGGTTTATGCAACGTACGAAACGTAACAATCACACTAACCAACATCAGTAATGCGCCAAGCAAAAATGATACACCTGAAAAATGAAAAGGAGTTGATGGCTTGGTAAAATAAGCAAATAAGCCGGTCATTAATGGTGGTCCAACAATTGAGGTTAGGCTCATAATACCGGTAAGCGCCCCCTGTATTTCGCCCTGTTCATTATTGGGTACTTTTGATGCAATAATGGATTGCAGCGCAGGGCCGGCAATACCACCCATGCAATATGGAATTAAAAATAAAAACATCATCCATCCCTGTGTGGCAAAAGCAAATAAAAATAATCCAAAGCTGTAAAAAGACAACCCGATATAAACGCTTTTTTCACTGCCCAATTTTGGATGCGTAAACCTTACAAGTACACCTTGAACCAATGCAACCAATAAGCCCACAACACCAAGTGATATGCCAATGGTTTTCTCCGACCAGTGAAATTTTTCTATGGTAAAATAACTCCAGTTACTTTGAACGGCATGTGCAGCAAGATATATTAATACAAATGCACCCACTAGGCCGCCCAGTTCGGGATGCCTTTTGAGTTCAAGTAAAGATTTTCCGGGTACCATGGATTTGGGATTAAATTGCCTCCTGTTTTCTATTGGCAAAGATTCTGGCAGGATAAAATATCCGTAAAGCCAGTTTAAAAAACTTAGGATTGCCGCCGCCATAAAAGGAACCCTCGGCCCAAAAGAGCCCAGCAAACCACCAATTACCGGCCCAAGTATAAAGCCTAATCCAAAAGCAGCGCCAATTATCCCAAAATTTTTTGCTCTTGTTTCTACATTACTTATATCTGCTATATAAGCAGTGGCCGTAGTAAAACTTGCGCCGGTAATACCACTAATTGCACGGCCAATAAATAACCAAAAAAGCGTTGGCGCAAAAGATAAAAACAAATAATCTATCGCTGCGCCAAATAATGCAAAAAGCAATACCGGCCTCCTGCCAAATTTATCACTCAGGGCCCCCAGCATAGGAGCAAATAAAAACTGCATTATGGCATAAGTAAACGTTAACCAGCCACCATACTTGGCAGCATGGCTTATACCTTCACCCGTAAGCTCTTCCAAAAGTTTTGGCATTACCGGAATAATTAAACCTATACCGGTAATGTCAATTAAAAGGGTAATAAAAATAAAACCAATAGCAGCCTGTTTTTTAGATGCCATATAAAGTTGAATCTGTTAAGGGGAGCATTTAGTATTTCAATTATCAGGGAGTAAATGTTATAGAGCCAATAGTTGCGGGCCTTTCTGTACAATGAAACTCCAGATTGCCGTCAATATCTTTTTTTAAAGTAAAAAATTTTCCGGAGTTTACAATCACCGAATCAAAAAATGCGCTGTTGTGGGATACTAATTTTCGGGAAGCAGAAGTATTGTTCACAAATACTATTGTTGTGCCGGCAACCGTAGTAAGCGAAGCCGGAGAAAACGTACTGTCCCTAATGTCTATATATTTGGCAGGCAGGTTGCCGCCAGGCAAATCGGTAATTTCTTTTTCTTTGTTACAGGAGGTGAGCAACAGTATATAAGCTATGAAAAAAAATACTAATGCTGGGACTTGCCTTTTCATTTTGCTGTTAAAATTGGGTATGTAAGATAATAAAAAAATGAAGAGCAGATTAATTACCTGTAAAAATCTATTTTAAATTAACTTTGTTGTATGCTTAATTATCTTCAGGGGCTCAATGAAATGCAGCAAAAAGCCGTACTTCATAAAGATGGCCCGTTAATGATTATTGCCGGCGCAGGCAGCGGCAAAACCAAAGTGCTTACTACCCGTATTACACACCTTATGGCAGCACACAATGTAGATGCCTTTAATATACTTGCCCTTACGTTTACCAATAAGGCAGCCGCCGAAATGAAAGAACGTATTGCACATATTTTGGGAAATACCGAAGCCAGGAATTTATATATTGGTACCTTTCATAGTGTATTTGCAAGAATTTTAAGAACAGAAGCACCTAAAATTGGGTACCCCAATAATTTTACCATTTATGATACCGAAGATGCAAAAAGCGTTATTAAAACCGTTATTAATGAATTAAATTTAGACGATAAGCAATATAAACCCAATACGGTGTATAGCCGTATTTCCGCTGCAAAAAATGCATTGGTAGGCCCCGCAGATTATGCCAATGATTACCATTTGCAGCAGGAAGACGCTAAGGCAAACCGACCCATGCTGGGACAAATTTTTGTAGCCTACGCCAACCGTTGTTTTAAAAACGGCGCTATGGATTTTGACGACCTGCTCATAAAAATGTATGAATTGCTCAAAAATTACCCCGATGCATTAAGCAAATACCAGCGTAAATTTAAATACATTTTAATTGATGAGTACCAGGATACCAACCCTGCACAGTATGAAATAATAAAACTGCTGGGCGCAATGCACGAAAACGTATGCGTAGTAGGCGATGATGCTCAAAGTATTTATAGTTTTCGTGGCGCCACTATAGAAAACATCCTCCAGTTTAAAAAAGATTATGACGATGTGGCAATAGTAAAGTTGGAACAAAACTACCGCAGCACAAAAAATATATTGCATATTGCCAACCAGGTAATCGGTAATAATAAAGGGCAAATTGAAAAAGTTTTATTTACCGATAATGCCGAAGGCGAAAAAATAAAACTGGTACGCACACTTACCGATAACGAGGAAGGAAAAATGGTAGCCGATACCATACAGGAACAAAGGCTGCGTTACCATTTGGCCAATAAAGATTTTGCCATACTTTACCGCACCAATGCACAAAGCCGGAGTTTTGAAGAAGCGCTTCGCCGCATGGGCATTCCTTATCGTATTTATGGCGGTATAAGTTTTTACCAGAGAAAAGAAATAAAAGATTTACTTGCCTACTTGCGCTTTATTGTTAATACCAATGATGATGAAGCGTTAAAACGCATAATTAATTATCCCGCCAGGGGAATTGGAAAAACCAGCATGGAAAAAGTGGCTTTGTATGCCAATGAAAAAAATATCCACATGTGGGAAGTGCTATGCAATGCCGCAATGTTTGGCTTTAAAAGCGGTGCACTGGAGAGCATTGACAATTTTGTTATCACAATTAAAATGTTTCAAAGTGAGTTAACAAAACAAAATGCCTACGACCTGGCAGTACTTGTGGGCAAACACAGCAATATTGTAAAAGAATTATTTAATGATAAAACTACCGAAGGCCTTGCCCGTTACGAAAACGTACAGGAATTACTCAACTCCATAAAAGAGTTTATAGAAACGCCATTGAATGAAGAAGATGGAGAAGTGGGGGATAAAGGCCTGGGTACTTATTTGCAACAAATTTCTTTGCTTACCGATGCAGATGCAGATTCGGATGAAAATGCAGATACCGTAAAGCTCATGACCATACACGCTGCAAAAGGCCTGGAGTTTACTATGGTATTTGTGGCAGGCCTGGAAGAAACATTGTTTCCCAATGCCATGAGCATCAATACACGTGAAGAACTTGAAGAAGAAAGAAGGTTGTTTTATGTTGCAATTACCAGGGCAAAAGCCAAATTGGTTTTAAGTTATGCCAATGCCCGTTACCGCTTTGGGCAATTGCAGCAAAATGATTCCAGCAGGTTTTTGGAAGAAATACCGGAGGAATATATAGAGCGAAGTTATGCAGGGCAGGCAGCCCGTAATAATGGCAATAACTGGCAGCAGGGTACGGCTTTTGAACGCATGAACCGTGGCTTTGGAAATAATAATTTTTCTGCTTCAAATTCATCCGAAAAAAAGAAGCCCTCTTATCTAACTCCTCCTCCAAGGCCGGCAATAAAAGAGCATGTGCCCAGCAATAATTTTGAAGCAAGTAATACAGCTTTGTTGCAGGCCGGCCAAAGGGTTGAACACCAAAAATTTGGGTTTGGCCAAATTGTAACTATGGAAGGAGCTTCACACAATCCCATTGCTACCATTCATTTTGAACAAAACGGGGAGAAAAAAATAATGCTCAATTATGCTAAGTTGAGAATTGTAGAATGATTTTACAGGCAGTAGATTTTAATAATTTAGAAATGAAAAAACTTTTTGTAACCCTTCTGCTTTTTACTTTTTTTATTGCAGTACAGGCACAAGTTACCGATGAAATAATTACCTTATCTACCCCTACCGGGGATTTAAAAGGCACCCTTGTATTGCCCAATTATGGGAAACATTTTAACCTGGTTATTCTTCAACCGGGCAGCGGGCCTACAGACAGAAACGGGAACAACCCAATGGGAATAAAAGCAAACAGTTACCGGCTGCTTGCAGAAGCGCTGGCAAAAAAAAATATTGCCACACTGCTTATGGATAAAAGAGGAATTGCCGCTAGCGCCCTTGCAGCAAAGTCGGAAGCAGACCTGCGCTTTGATGATTATATTAACGACCTGGAAGGCTGGGCAGATTGGATGAAGAAAGATAAACGATTTAAAAAAATAACTTTAGCCGGGCATAGCGAAGGCTCATTAATTGCCATGGTTGCAGCACAAAAAATAAGTATTGATAATTATATTTCAATTTCCGGCATCTCCCAACCCATTGAAAATATTATAACCTGGCAAATATCCCAGCAGGCGCCAAAGCTTGCACCTATTGTAGATTCTTTGTTTTTAAGGTTAAAGTTGGGTGAAAAACTCGATTCCGTTCCACCTTATCTTTTTTCTGTACTCAGGCCTTCTGTTCAGCCTTATATGGCTTCCTGGATGAAGTATAACCCCTGCAATGAAATTAAAAAACTTACCCTGCCTGTGTTAATTATTCAGGGAACAACCGATATACAGGTTAAAACAGAAGAAGCCGAAAAACTGCATGAATGCAATCCCCAAACCTCCTTAATAATTATTGCCGGTATGAACCATATTTTAAAAAAAGCGCCGGAAGACAGAACCCAGAATATGCAAACCTACTCCGATGAAAAATTGCCGGTAATGCCGGAGCTGGTTAATGCTATAGCCGATTTTATAAAATAAGTAAAACCAGGTAAACAAATTTATATCAACTATCTTGCCCACGCATATCTTTCCTTTAATCATCCTGCCATTTTAACCGGCAATATGATTAGCGATTTTGTGAAGGGAAAAGCAAAAGAAAATTTTCCTGCAGCGATACAAAAAGGGATAATGCTGCACCGGGCAATTGATAACTTTACGGATAAGCATGAAGCAACTGCTGCTGTAAAAAAATTGTTCCGTCCGGATTACCGCCTGTATTCAGGCGCATTTACCGATGTGGTTTATGATTATTTCCTGGCCAATGATAGGCAGGAATTTTCTTCTGCCGAAGCATTAATGCAGTTTTCGCAAAATACTTTTGATTTGCTGGAAAAGCAACAGCAATGGTTTGCGCCACGCTTTGCTGCTATGTTTCCGTATATGAAAAGCCAAAACTGGCTTTATCATTACCAATACGATGAAGGCATTCAAAAAAGTATGGAAGGCCTCCGGAGACGGGCGTTGTATATAAAAGAAACCCAAACAGCGTACCAGGTTTTTTTAGCTAATAAAGTGGTAATCAAAAAAGAATATGACCTGTTTTTTCCCCAATTAAAGCAATATACCGCTGATTTGCTATACAATTTATTGGCATATTGATTGATTATCTTTGAAAAGTATTTTTATTGTTCAATTTTTATGGATTAAAAATTATGCGGCTTTTTCTTAAAAATTTTTCCCTGGGTTTAATTGCTGTGATTGCATTAAACGCATGCAAACAAAAAGCAAATAATTCTGGCAATTCCCCCAGGGCCGATTCTGCCCAGGTGGTTCAAAAAAATCCCTATAGTAGTTTAGATCTGTCGCCGATGGATATGATTTATTATCCCGCCAATTATCCTTTGCTAAAAATGACCAACACCGATAGCTTGCCCCTAATTGCAAGGGTTATCTATAGCCGTCCGCATAAAAAAGGGAGAGAAATTTTTAGCAACAACCCTAAAAGCCTCTGCCCTTATGGCAAGGCCTGGAGGCTTGGCGCAAATGAAGCAACCGAAATTGAATTTTTCACCAACGTTTTTATTGCAGGCAAAAATATTCCAAGGGGCGAGTATGTACTTTACTGCATTCCCTACAGCGACCATTGGACCATAGTATTTAATACACAACTGCATAGCTGGGGTTTGCATATTGAAGAAGCGAAAGATATTTTTAGAACAGAAATCCCGGTAACCGTTCAAAATCCGCCCATTGAAGATTTTACAATGCTTTTTAAACAAGCCGGTTATGGTGCAGACCTGCTTATGGCCTGGGATAGCGTAAAGGCAGTTTTGCCCATAAAGTTTTCAATACCTTAGTTTTCTTTTTTACGGCATTATGTTTTATTGCAAAATGGTTAATTAACTTTACGCCATGTGTGGCATAGCTGGTATTTTATCTCCCAATCATTCTGCAATCAGCAATACTGTTTTGCAAAAAATGGCTCATGTACTCAGGCACCGTGGCCCCGATGGCGAAGGTATTTGGATAAATGAAAAAATAAATATAGGATTTGCCCACCGCAGGCTGGCTATTATTGACCTTTCGCCTGCAGCAGCGCAGCCCATGCATTATATGAACCGGTACAGCATTGTGTACAATGGCGAAATATATAATTATAAAGAATTAAAAAAAGACCTTCAAAAAGCTGGTTATAGTTTTAAATCGCAAAGCGATACCGAGGTAATTTTAGCCGCTTACGATTGCTACCGGGAGCGCTGCCTTCAATATTTTGACGGCATGTTTGCCTTTGCCCTTTGGGATGAAAAGCAACAAACTTTGTGTATTGCCAGGGACAGATTTGGAGAAAAGCCATTTTACTTTCATTCCAGCAATAACGTATTTTATTTTGCCAGCGAAATGAAGGCCTTTTGGGCTTTGGGTATTGAAAGGGCGCCCGAAAAAAAAATGCTGCTCAATTATCTTTCTTTGGGCAATGTGCAAAACCCTTCCAACAAACAAGCTACATTTTATAAAGAGATACTATCCTTGCCCCCGGCACATTATGCACTTATTCCTCTGCAAACAATGCAGGTGAACTTAAAACAATATTGGGATATTGATAAACAGTTTACCCAAAAATTCCACGAAGATGCAGTGCTTCACCGGCTGGAGCTGTTACTCAAAACTTCTGTTGAACGCAGGCTCAGGAGCGATGTGGCTTTGGGAAGCAGTTTAAGTGGCGGTATTGATAGCAGCGCCATTGCCTGGTATGTGCACAATATTATCCATAATATTACAGGCCCGGTAAATTTTAAAACTTTTACCGCTGTATTTCCGGGTTTTGAAAAAGATGAAAGCCTGTTTGCCAAAGAAGTTTCGGATAACCTTTCTTTTCAAAATTATAATGTTACGCCCAGGGCCGATGAACTGGCCGCTGACCTTAAAACCATATTTTATTACCAGGAAGAGCCCTTTCCATCCTCCAGCATTTTTGCCCAATACAAGCTGTATGAACTGGCTAAAAACCAGGGTGTAAAAGTGTTGCTTGACGGGCAAGGTGCCGATGAGATTTTAGCAGGCTACAATCGTTACCTGCATTGGTATATTCAAGAGCTGCTGTGTAATTACCAAATACGGCTTGCCTTTAAAGAAAAAAACGAGTTAAAGAAAAATTATAAAGGTCTTCAATGGGGAATAAAAAATATTGCCGCTGCATTTTTCCCCTCTCATGTTGCCATTGCTTTGGAAAAAAGGGAGTACAATAAAATTGTTTCTAATCATGATATTGACCCCGGGTTTATGCAATGTGTAATTGGCAGGGAATGGGATGGTATCCATAAACCCATTATCACCAAGTTAAATGATATTTTATATTTTAGCAGCATGCAAATGGGTTTGGAAGAACTGCTGCGCTATGCCGACAGGAACAGCATGGCACATGGTGTGGAAGTAAGGTTGCCTTTTTTAAATGCCGAGCTGGTACAATTTATTTTTTCCCTTTCTTCATCGCAAAAAATTAAAAACGGGTTTAATAAATGGCCATTGCGAAAACTTTTAAACAATAAGTTGCCCGCTTCTATTGTATGGCGAAAAGAGAAAATTGGGTTTGAGCCACCTCAAAAGCAATGGATGAACTCAGATGCATTCAGGAACTATCTTTTTGATGCCAAGAAAATACTTATTGCAGAAAAAATACTGCGTCCGGCTGTATTAAAGAAGCAACAGCAAAGCCTCGATGCATTTGAAGCCAACAATACCGATTGGCGATATGCCTGTGCCGCACAAATGTTTTATTAATTCTATCCTTTAATCTTTAAATTTGCGCAATAAAAAAACTTTACAATATGGGTGCAAATTCGCTTGCTTCAAAAAAAATTGCCACTAAACTTATTCATGCCGGAGCAGATCCCGATCCTTCCACCGGAGCAATTATGACGCCTATTTTTCAAACCTCAACTTATGTGCAGGAGGCGCCGGGTGTAAACAAAGGTTTTGAATATGCCCGCAGCCAAAACCCCACCCGTAAAGCTTTGGAAGATGCTTTGGCAATAATTGAAAACGGAAAATATGGCCTGGCTTTCAGCAGTGGTGTAGCAGCTACCGATGCCGTTATAAAATTACTAAATCCAGGCGATGAAGTGATAGCCGCAAATGATATGTATGGCGGTACCTACAGGTTGTTCAGTAAAGTGTTTGAACGCTTTGGTATAAAATTTATTTATGTAGATACTACAAATGTTGCCAATATAAAAGCTGCACTAACGCCTAAAACAAAATTGGTATGGATTGAAACACCAACCAATCCATTAATGAATATTACTGATATAGCTGCCGTTGCCTCCCTTACAAAACCTGCGGGAGCCTTGCTTTGTGTAGATAATACTTTTGCTTCGCCTTACCTGCAAAACCCGTTAAACCAGGGTGCAGATATTGTGATGCATTCTTCTACAAAATATCTTGGCGGGCACAGCGATGTAATTCAGGGTGCATTAATAATGAACAACGATAGCTTACGGGAACAGTTGTATTTTATACAAAAAAGCTGCGGAGCAGTTCCCGGCCCTTTTGATTGCTTCCTGGTTTTGAGGGGAATAAAAACACTACATGTACGCATGAAGCAACATTGTAATAATGGCGAAAAGGTTGCATACTGGCTAAGCAACCACCCCAAAGTAGGTAAAGTATATTGGCCGGGTTTTGAAGATAATTCCGGTTACAATGTTGCCAAAAAACAAATGAATGGCTTTGGGGGAATGTTAAGTTTTTTACTCAAAGATGAAAGCATAGAGGCTGCTAAAAAAGTGCTATCCGCTACAAAAATATTTTCACTTGCCGAAAGCCTTGGTGGGGTAGAAAGCCTCATTAACCATCCGGCAAGTATGACGCATGCCAGCATCCCCAGGGAAGAACGCATTAAAAACGGATTGAGCGACGGTTTAATAAGGCTGAGTGTAGGTATTGAAGATGCTGATGATTTGATAGACGACCTCAACAGCGCTATTGGTTAAAACGGCAAACTTTAAAAATCATTTAGCAAATGATTTTTGTTTTTTATGCAATAAGCCGGTTATTTTAAAATACTTTACAATAATGAAATTTAGTTTATAACATTTTTTTGGGGTAGAACAGCGATATATTTCATTTCACTAAATTTTACTGCATGAAGCTATTTTTTACTTTGTGTTTTGTGTGTTGCGCCCATTCATTATTTGCACAAAACCCGCCAACTTATCCATCGTCTGAAATTTTTCACCGATTGCAAAAGCTGGAAGTTTTTGGAACGGTATTATATATTGCCGCACATCCCGATGATGAAAACACAAGGCTTTTATCATACCTGGAAAATGAAAGGAAATTACGCACTGCATATTTAAGTGTTACAAGGGGCGATGGCGGCCAAAACCTTATTGGTGATGAACAAGGTGTGGAGTTAGGATTGATTCGCACACAGGAATTACTTGCCGCTAGAAGGGTTGATGGTGCAGAACAATATTTTACCCGGGCATACGATTTTGGCTTTAGCAAAAGCCCGGAAGAAACTTTGGAAAAATGGGGACACGATAAAATACTTGCCGATGTGGTGTGGGTTATACGGAAACTTCAACCCGATGTAATTATAGCTCGCTTTCCTACAACCGGCGAAGGTGGCCACGGCCATCATACTGCTTCTGCAATACTTGCCGGCGAAGCATTTGATGCTGCTGCAGACAGTACAAAATTTCCCGATCAATTTTCATATGGCGTTAAACCCTGGCAAGCAAAAAGGCTTTTGTGGAATTCATTCAACTGGACTGGAAGCAACAGCAACCGGCCGGGGCAATTTAAAACCGACGTGGGAATGTACAACCCATTGCTGGGAAAAAGTTACGGCGAAATGGCTGCTCAAAGCCGCAGCCAGCACAAAAGCCAGGGCATGGGCTCTACATTGCAAAGAGGTGAAATTTTTGAATATTTTCTTCCCATAAAGGGCGATAACCCTACTATAGATATTATGGAAGGCATTGATTTAGCCGCTTCAAGAATAATGGATAAACCCTACAACGATTCTTTAAAAAAAATAATAAGGGAATACAATCCGCAGCAACCTCATTTATCGCTTCCCGGCCTGGTAAGCCTCAAAGAAAATCTTTATAAAATACAAGGCAACAACAACCTGGTACAATATAAAATTTCCGAAATTGACAAGCTTATTGATGCCGTAAGCGGACTTTTTTTAGAAGCAACTGTTACCAACCAACTCAATGTTGTTGGTGATAGCCTGCGCTTTACTGTAACGTATAATAATAGAAACGGCTTGCCCGTGGAAAGCGCACTAGTAAGCATATTTGGAAAAACTATCCGGTTTGAAAACCTTTCTAAAAATACCAACAATGTTCAGCAATCTTCTGCTTTTGGTTTGAAAGAAACGCTGGTATCGCAACCATACTGGATAGAATACCCTCTGCAGGGAGAAGCCTTTCAGGTTAAAAACCAGCAATTAATTGGATTGCCCGAAGCAGAAAACAATAATTTAAAGGCTTTGTTCCAGATACAGGTGAATGGAGAATTATTGACCTTTGACCGTAAAATAATGTACAAACATACCGACCCTGTAAAAGGAGAATTGTACCAGCCCGCCCAATTTGTTTATCCATTTTTTATTAATGCATCACCATCGCTGGTTTTACTTCGTAATGATGAAAGTATTCCCAAAAAAATTGCCATTACCATTCAGCCCAATATTTCTTTAAAAGAAAAAATAACGCTTTCTGCCTTTGTAAACAATCAACCCGAAAATTTTGAAGATACTGTATTGGATTTTACAAAAGGAGCAAGCAAAACTTTTCACTTTACACTATATCCAAAAAAAATCAGTAATAACAGCACAGCTACTTTGGGTATGAAGTTATCTGCCCCTTCTCTTTATGAGGATCAAATGTATTCATTAAGAAAAATTGCTTACGACCATATCCCTGATATTTTTTACCACTATTACGACCAGGTAAAAATTGTAAAGCTGGATGTAAAAACCTCTGGTAAAACAATAGGCTATATTGCCGGAGCAGGCGATAAAGTGCCGCAGGCGCTGGAGCAATTGGGTTACACGGTAACTTTATTGCAGCAAAATGATATTACCCCAGAGCATTTACGAAAATTTGATGCAATAGTTACCGGTATACGGGCCTATAATGTAAATGCATGGATGCAAAATGTGTACGAGGTATTAATGAATTATGTAAAAACCGGTGGCGTGCTGCTGGTTCAGTACAATACCAATAATAATATAGGAAAAGTAACTACAAAAATATTTCCTTACAATTTCGAAATAAGCCGTACAAGGGTAACCGACGAAAATGCGAAAGTAAATTTTTTGCAACCCAAACATGCGCTACTTAATTACCCCAATAAAATTTCGGAAGCAGATTTTGACAACTGGATACAGGAACGCAGCACTTACGAGGCGGAAAAAACAGGGGAAAATTTTCAGCATATTTTCAGCATGAGCGATGCCGGAGAAAAACAAAGTAATGGCAGCCTTATTGTGGCAGATTATGGCAAGGGAAGGCTTATCTATTGCGGGCTTTCTTTTTTCCGGCAATTGCCTGCAGGTGTGCCCGGGGCTTTTAGGCTTATGGCCAACCTGCTGGCAAGGCCCGTTAAATAAATTTTTTCGTAAAACAAAAACACTTGATTATTTATTGAAATGAGCGCCATTGACTGGACGATATTAATTGTTGTTTTAGCCGGGCTTATTGCTTATGGTATTTATAAAAGCCATACCAGCAAAAATCTTAATGGGTATTTTCTCAATAATAATAATACGCCCTGGTACCTGGTATTGCTGGGTATAATGGGTACACAGGCAAGCGCCATTACTTATTTAACCGGCCCTGGCCAGGCCTATACAGATGGCTTGCGTTTTGTACAATATTATTATGGATTACCGCTGGCAATGATTGTGATTAGTATTTTTTTTGTATCGGTATTTAATAAGCTAAAAGTTTTTACGCCTTATGAGTTTTTAGAAAAAAGGTTCGATGGAAGAACAAGACTGCTCACCTCCTTTTTGTTTTTAATAAGCCGTGGACTAAGCACTGGTATTAGCATTTATGCGCCATCACTCGTACTAAGTTCATTAATGGGTTGGAATATTTATTTAACCAATGTAGTTATGGGTGGAGTATTGATTATTTATACCATGAGTGGCGGCGCAAAAGCAGTTGCCCATACCCAGGGTTTGCAAATGATCATCATTTTTCTTTCTTTATTTATTATTGGCTATATTATTATTAATATGCTGCCTGCGGGTGTAGGATTAAAAGCGGCAATTGATAAAGCAACCGCTCATGGCAAAATGAATATTATTACCACGGGCTTTACTGAAAACGGTTTCAACTGGAAGGATAAATATAATATTTGGAGCGGGCTGATTGGTGGTTTCTTTTTGGCGCTGAGTTATTTTGGTACCGACCATAGCCAGGTAGGCCGGTATATTTCTGCAAAAAATGTTAAAGAAAGCCGCCGTGGCCTGCTGTTAAACGGGCTGGTAAAAATACCCATGCAGTATTTGGTTTTGATGCTGGGTGTTTTGGTTTTTTCTTTTTACTTATTTAATAAAGCACCGGTATATTTTGATGAAACAAAACAGTTGCAGGCAGAAAACACCTCATTTGCAGGCGAACTAAAAGCGCTTGAAGCAAAATATAACGCAGCTTTTGAAAATGGAAATATAGATAGCGCCACTGCAATGCGCAGCCAGTATAAAACGGTAATGCAACAGGCATTAAATGGCCAGGAGGCAAATGATACTAATTTTATTTTTCTCCGTTTTGTAAAAGATAACCTGCCCGTAGGGTTGATAGGCTTGTTGTTTGCTATAATATTTCTTTCGGGATGGGGAAGTGTAGCGGCTGCCATTAATTCACTTGCTGCTTGTACTGTTGTGGATTTTCATAAAAAAATGGTAAAAAGCAGCAGCGATGAAAACGACTACCGCATGTCTCAATGGTACACACTTGCCTGGGGGATTTTTTGTATAGGCGTTGCTATGTTTGCCAATAATATTGGCAATAGCCTTATTGAAGCCGTAAACATACTGGGCTCTTTATTTTATGGAGTAATTTTAGGCATCTTCCTGGTTGCGTTTTGGTTAAAAAATATCGGCGGAAAAGCGGTTTTTATTTCAGCCATAGTTTCAGAAATTATTATTCTCCTTATTTACAATGCCGATATTGTTTCTTTTCTTTGGCTGAATGTAATTGGCGCAATGCTGGTTATAGCAATTGGTCTGCTGGTTCAGTTTGTACTTGCAGCAGCTAAGAAACCTTCTTAAATAATTGACTTGCTTCCTGAAGGCTCGCTGCCACTATTGCCTGAAACTATGGTAATATTATTGCTGCCTGCAGCAAATTGTATTTTTTCTTCTTTAATGAGTTGAATGATGGCCGCATTTATTTTTTGCCTGATGGTATTGAACTCCTGTATGCTGATGTTGGGTGTAAAATATTCTAACATAATCACAATTCCGTTTTTGCTAAAATCTGTTATGTAAACCGAAGAGCTGGTAATATCATTTGCGTATAAGGAAACAATAAGCTGTTGTATTTTTTCTGTGAGCAATTTAGCAGTATCGGCGCTGGTATTTTCGGATACTTCCAGCTTCATTTCTACCCTTCTACCGGTGCGAAAGCTCAGATTATCCACCACGCTATCTACCATTTGCTTATTGGGTACGGTAACCAGTGATTTATCAGTAGTGCGAATCCTGGTATTGCGTAAGCCAATAGTTTCTACTACGCCGCTTACTGCATTTACTTTTACAATATCGCCCACATAAAAAGGCTTGTCTAAAAAAATGATAAAAGAAGCAATTAAGTTTTCCAGGCTTTCCTTTGCCGATAATGCAACGGCAGCGCCTACAATACTAAGGCTGGTAAGCAGGTAGCTTATATCCTGGTTAAATCCAATTTTAAGCGCTAATAAAATGCCCAGTACAATAATAAACGCTTTTAAAAAGTTACGAAAAAATATCACCATCTGGTCGTCGGAGCGGCTAATGGTTTTGCTGGCCTTTTGGGTGAGGATGAGGCTGATAAAATCTACAATAGACAGGCAAAGCCGGATGAAACTAAATACAAAAATTAGTACAGCAATTTTCTCCAGTATTTTGTCGAAAGAAAATTTATAAATTTTAAAATCCAAAAATTGCGGATAATTCAAACGGCTTATTGTAGCAAGAGCAACGCATATCAATATAAACCAACCGAGTGGTTTTAATAAAAGATAAATAAATTGTTTGCGGTCAATTTCTTTCCAAATTAATTTTACCGGGTAATACAGTATGTTGGCAATACTTTGCGTAACAAATTTTTTGAGCAGGTAAACGGCTAGTATTACACCCAGTACTACGAGGTAGCTTTTTATGGTATTATCAAGAAAATAATGGTCTAAAAAATCCATGCGTTATAAATTATAAATCTCCAGTCCTTCTTTTTTTAAGATATAGATTTTACCGTTCATGGCTTTTATGCTGATGCAATCTTTCCACTGTTGCGGCATTTTGTAAATTGCTTCTTTTTGCAGTTGAGTACGATACACATGCAGCCGGTTGTTCTCAAAGCCGTAAAGGTTATTGCCCGAAAAACTAATGTTAGCCCAGTTTTTAAAAGGTAAATTGCTTTTGTAAGTTCCGTAGTAATCAAAAACAAAAAAGCCAAGCGCTTTGTCGTAAAGGTAAACAAAGTTATTATGGTCGGTAATGGAACTTACCTGCGGCGTTGCACCGGGGAACATTCGCATGTCGTTGGTTTGCTGCAAAAGCTTGCCCTGCTCACTAATTTTTTTTAAGGTAAAATCCTGTTCATCAAACACCCAAATATTGTTGTCATAAGCATTGGCAATGGCGTTTACACTAAAAATACCCTGTTTCCTTAAGTTCATGCTGTTTCTAAGCGTAAGCATTTTATCTAACGAAACAATTGTTGCATAGCTTTTATAAAAAAGCAAAACCTTTAAAGGGTTGCTTACATCCATCAAATTGAGGCTGCCATATTTTTTTACATCATTAAAAACGGATAGAGAATCGCCATTGGGATTAAATTTTTTTAACTGGCCAGATTCGCCAAGCAGGTAAATACAGTTGAGGTTATCTACTTCAAGCAGGCTGTAATTACCTGCAATAAATTTTTCCGGAGCTTGGTTGATGTTGAGAATAATTTCGGGTGTACTGTTGTTACCGCTGTCTGTTATAGGTTGGCTTTGGGCACAGGAGTATTGCTGGAGCAGTAAAAGGGAAAAAACACTATAAAGCAAAACTGGTTTCAATGGCTTGGTTATTTAAAGTAAAGCAGTTCAATATTTGTACCATTAAATACTGCGTAACTGTTATATTTTATCCATTCGCCCAAATTAATGTACCTGCTGTTTTGCGGCAAAGCAACATCAATAGGTAAATGCCGGTGACCAAAAATAAAAAAATCAAAATATTGTTTTTGTAATACTTCCTTAGCATAAATAATGAGCCATTCATTTTCTTCACCCATAAAAGTTTCATTTACCGAGCCGGTTTTAATACGGCTTTTGCGGCTTAAATAATTGGCAAGCCCAATGCCAATATAGGGTGGTAAAACGCCAAACATCCATTTGCAAATGGGGTTTCGGAAAACTTTTTTAATAAACTTATATCCTTTATCGCCAGGGCCAAGGCCATCGCCATGGGCAATAAAAAACTTTTTGCAGTTAAACTCAAAGGTTTTGGGTTCAAAGTAAACAGGTATATTCAGCTCCTGCTGAAAATAATTTTTCATCCACATATCATGGTTGCCAACAAAAAAATGAATGGCTATTCCACTATCGGTTAACTCTGCTAATTTACCTAGCAGGCGCACGTAGCCTTTGGGCACTACAGTGCTGTACTCAAACCAAAAATCAAACATATCACCCACAATAAAAATTACTGAAGCATCATTTTTAATACGGTCTAAAAAACGGCAAATGCGTTTTTCCCGCTCAAGGCTACTTTGTGCATTTGGTGCACCAAGGTGAAAATCGGAAAGAAAATATATATTTTTTTGCTGCTGCAAACGGCAATTAGTAATTTTTGGGTTAATCAACCTTTGTTATGGAATGCAAAGGTCTGCATTAAAATTTACCTGTAAGGTAATATTTTTTTTAAGGGAACTTAATGCTGCAAAATTCAGGGTTTATTTTTTCCCTGTAAGTAACGGAGTACATCACCAATAGGGATATGCATCATGCCCTCTATCTTCCCATTGTACCAATATACCCATGCTTTTGAGGCTTGCCCTTTTACAAATACATCGGCAAGCTGCCTACGGTAAAGTGGCGTTTCGCCCTCTTCGGTATTGATACCTTCATAATCATCCAACTGGCCCAGCACCCAGGAAAACTCATCTATGTTATTGATTACATACAATTCGCCGGTAATAAAATCATCACTTGTAGTTTCTACGGCTACAGGGTAAGCGCCATTATCATATAATTTTCCCCTTACTACAGCTTCACCTACCAGGTGAAAATAGCGGGTGAGGTAATCGTATGCAGGGTTTCTGAAGCCGCTTCTTAGCGAGCCGTAAACAAAAAGTTGGTAGGAAGGAGAATCCATAAAAATATTTTTAAAAAGTAAAAACTAAATAATCTCAAATACATTTCAGCCTTCTTCCACCAAAAAGCAATACGCTTCTTTTGGACCATGTACGCCGGTTACCAATGTTTTTTCAATATCGGCGGTACGGCTTGGGCCGGTAGCAAAAGAGATAAATGAGGGAAGGTTGTTTTTGTATTTTTCTTTTAAAAATACCAGGGCATCTTCAATATCAAATACCAGCTGGTGGTTATAAGCAATGCAAATGTGTATGGGTGCATATACGCTTTCGGTACGGCCATCGGTTTGTTTTGCACTTAATACCACACTGCCAGTTCTGGCCACAAGGTATTCGCAACCGGTTACGGAGCAATCGCAACTTTCCAGGTTGTGGTAAGGCTTTATGCCAGCCTGCAATAATAATGGCCTCAATTTTTCATCGGAGCAATAAATATTGATGAAACCCTTTTCTGCAAATAATGCTGCAAGGTGGTTGCACAGTTCGCTTTCATTAATGCAATAAGCAAACCTGCCCTGTAGTTTTGTAAATTCCTGGGCAAAGAGTACGGCATCATCTTCAGCGCCTTGTACAAATACTTTTTCGCTTTCAATTGTACGGTCAAAAGGAACAGGCACCGGTTTTTCCAGCGCCTGTTTAATTTTTTGTAAAATATTTTCCCTTGCAGACATAAATTATTGCAATTTTAAATAGCCGGTGGGTTATTGAGTTCTTCGGGAATGGTTTGTTGCGATACATCAGGCGCTACTAAATCTTCAGGTTGTACCTGCCCGTTTTCATTATCGGTCAAAAGCTTTTTTTCTTCAAATGGGCGTTTGCCAATTAGGGTTTCCACATCTGTTTTAAACAACACTTCTTTTACCAGTAATTCTTTGGCTAATTTTTCTACTGCCCATTTTTTTTCTGTAAGCAGTGCCTTAGTTTTTTCGTAAGCTCCGTCAATAAGTTTCCGCACTTCTTCATCAATCATTTTGCCGGTTTCTTCACTATAGGGTTTGGTGAAATAGTTTTCCTGGTTGGGGTCGTAAAAGCTAATATTGCCTATCTTATCGTTCATGCCGTAAGTGGTAACCATGCTGTAAGCAATTTTAGTAATTTGCTGCAAGTCATTACTCGCTCCGGTGCTTATTTTTCCAAAGAAAATTTCTTCGCTTGCCCTGCCGCCAAGGGTCATACAAATTTGATCTAAAAGCTGATCGGTATTGTAAAGGTATTGCTCCTTGGGTGTGTATTGGGCATAGCCCAAAGCCGCCGTACCTCTTGGTACAATGGTTACTTTTAAAAGCGGGTAAGCATGCTCCAGAAACCAGCCGCAAATTGCATGTCCAGCTTCATGATAAGCAATAATTTCTTTTTCTTCAGGGGATATGAGTTTGTTCTTTTTTTCCAGTCCGCCAATTACCCTGTCTATAGCATCCTGAAAGTCGCTCATATCTACAGCTTCTTTATTTTTTCTTGCGGCAATTAATGCAGCTTCATTACATACGTTGGCTATATCTGCTCCGGCAAAGCCCGGTGTTTGCTCGGCCAGTTTATGAATGTCCAGCGTTTGCGAAACTTTAATTGGTGCAAGATGCACTTTAAAAATAGCTTCCCTGCCAACCAAGTCGGGTCGGTCAATGGTTATTTGCCTGTCGAACCTGCCGGGGCGTAGCAATGCAGTATCCAATACATCGGGCCTGTTGGTTGCTGCAAGTATAATAATTCCCAGGTCGGTACCAAAGCCATCCATTTCTACAAGCAATTGGTTAAGGGTGTTTTCCCTTTCATCGTTGCTCATCATTACATTTTTTCCCCTGGCACGGCCAATGGCATCTATTTCATCTATAAAAATAATGCAGGGCGCTTTTTCCCTGGCTTGTTTAAAAAGGTCACGTACACGGCTTGCGCCTACACCTACAAACATTTCCACAAAGTCGCTACCACTGAGGCTAAAGAAGGGTACCTGTGCTTCGCCGGCAACAGCTTTTGCCAGCAATGTTTTACCGGTGCCCGGAGGTCCAACCAGCAACGCACCTTTGGGGATTTTACCACCGAGCGCTGTATATTTTTTTGGATTTTTTAAAAAATCAACAATTTCCATTACTTCTACTTTGGCTTCATCGAGGCCGGCCACATCGCTAAAATTAATATTTACCCTTGTGCCTTTGTCAAATAGTGTGGCTTTTGATTTGCCTATGTTAAAAATGCCTCCCGGTCCGCCGCTTCCTCCAGAACCCAGCTTTCTCATGGTTACTAAAAACAATAAACCAATTAAAAAGAAGGGAAGTAAAGTACTTAGTATTGAACCAATCAATTCACCTTCGGTTTCTGAATCGCTTTTTACTTGTGCCAGGCCGGGGTTGCTCTTATAAAAATCCAATAGTTCAGTAACAAAACTTTTAGAATCAATAATAGAAAAATATAATTGGGGCTGTTCTATTTTAGCAGCCATTTCATATTTCTTTGGATCTTCGGTTGTGTTGAGTGTTTTGGCATACCAGACAGCTTTTTTGGTAAGGCTGTCTTTTTTTACTGATATCCTCACAAGATCTTTATTGCGGATTACCATAATCTTGTCCACATCGCCCTGCTTCATCATTTCAAAAAAATCCTGCTGATAAGTTTTTACGCCTGTGCTGTTTACATTGCGCATCAGGCTATAGGTAATTACCGTAAGGAAAATTATACCGTAAATCCAGTAAATATTGAATTTTGGTTTTTTGTTTTGGGCTTCATCTCCGCCGGGTGTTGTTTGTTTTTCAGGTAACATTTTTTGTTTGTTATTTTGCTGCTGCTCTCTTTTTTGTGACATTAAGTTTGGGTTTCAAAGGGTAATAAACAGTTCGGCTTTAATCGTGCTGTATCATGGGCGCATCGCTCCACATTTCTTCCAGTTGGTAAAATTTCCTGGGCTCGGGCAGCATTACATGCACTACAATATTTATATAATCAATCAGTATCCATTGCTGGGCTTTTCGGCCCTCGTGCTTAAAGGCAAGTTCGTTACAATTTTTTTTAGCTTCTGCTTCTACATTATCGGCAATGGCTTTTAGTTGTGGGGCGTTGCTTGCCTGGCAAATCACAAAAAAATCGGCTACTGCTTCAGGTATTTTTCGCAAATCCAGGCTCACGATATTTTCTGCTTTTTTATCTTTTATGGCAGTAAGGATAGATTTAAAAAGTTTACTATTCCTGTTCAACCGGGCAATATTTTTCTTACGGCTTTGTAATGCGGTGAGGTTGTTCAAATGTTATTCATTTTGTTTTAAATTAATACAACTGCAAAACCCGTAAAAAAATAAGTAGCTTGCGGTTTGCGCCAAAATTACTATTTCTTTTTTACCTGAAATATCCCAAATGCAAGCTTTTGAATTATTTCGCATTTTAGATACTGTGGACAGTACCAACAACTATGCCATGGTACAAATTCATGAAGGATTGGCGAAACACGGAATGGCAGTATTTGCAAGGCAACAAACTGCCGGAAAAGGGCAGCGTGGCCGCAATTGGCTAGCCGAAAAGGACAAAAGCATAGCCCTGAGTACCATCATTCAACCCAATATGCTCCTTTTGCAGGAGCAATTCATTTTGTCCGCAGCAACGGCATTGGCCTGCGCCGAGTTTTTACAAAAAAAAAACATCTCAAATGTTGCTGTTAAATGGCCCAACGACTTATACATTAATGACAGAAAGGCAGGTGGAATTTTGATAGAAAATATCATAAAAGGCGCCGAATGGAAATATAGTGTGATAGGAATTGGTATTAATGTTAACCAGCAGCAATTTGATGCTTCTATTCCTAATGCAATAAGCCTTTACCAAATTACCAAAAAGCATTATGATTTGTTGGAGATGGCAAAAGAGCTGTATGAATTACTGTGGCAAAAAATTGATAGCTTAACCCGTACAAATTTTGATCATTTGCTTATAAATTATAATAACTTGCTGTTTCGAAAAAATAAAATGGTAAAACTCAAAAAAGGCAATATAGTTTTTGATGCCAAAATTGTTGCCGTAACTCAACAGGGAATTTTATTGGCCGAAACAGGGAATATAATGCAGGAGTTTGTTTTTGGTGAAGTGGAATGGGTTTTAAGACCGCAAAGAGAAACCTGAAAGCTTGTTTAAAACTTGGTTGATTCTTCTGCAGCTCTTGCTTCAACTTCATATTTATTATTATAGTAGCCATGCTTAAGCGATTCCCAAAAGTATTTTGCAATAAAAGTAAAAAAACCATGTTGTTTAAATTGTTGTATATGGCATAGCTCATGGTTGAGCCATTTTGGGTTGTTTAAAAATTCTTCTCTGCTGGTATTGTAAAGGTGAATGGTTTTACCCAATACAATAGCCACCTGGCTGCTCCGTAACTTTAAGGCTGCAAGTTTTGCTAAAAAAGAATGGGTAACAATGCGGTATGTTATCGGTTGGTACAACAAAAATTACTTGTTGATTTCGTTCCACTTTTTAATAATTTCCTGTGCATGTTCTTTATTCCTCGGTTTTAGAAAGATGTGGCGTATGATTCCTTTTTCATCAATGAGGAAGCTGGTGCGGTGCAGACCATCATATTTGCGGCCATATAATTGCTTAGGTCCCCAAACGCCATATTTGTTTATTATGCTATGCGATGTATCGGCAATTAAGGTAAAGGGAAGATTAAATTTTGTCTCAAATTTTTTGTGGCTTTTTTCATCATTGGGGCTTATGCCTACTACTTCAAAGCCGTTTTTTTTCAATAAATGATAATTGTCCCTAAGGTTACAAGCCTCAATGGTGCAGGTTGGAGTATCATCCTCCGGGTAAAAAAATAAGGCCAGTTTTTTATTTTTATAATCAGATAGGTTAACGGTATTTCCGTTTTGGTCTTTGCCTTTAAACTGCGGCGCTTTTTGGTATACGGTTAAATGTGTTGCCATAATTATCGGGTAAAAAGGTAAGTTTTTTCAGTTTTATTTCCGGCAAGGTCTTCGGCAGTAATTTTTAATTCATGCTTTCCAGGCGGGCAATACTCATCAAAATTGTAAATAAAAAGTTTGGCTTTATCATTGGTAAACCGCAGCCAATTGCCATCGAGTAAAGCGGTGAAGCTGGCAATTTCTTCAGTATTGTCTTTTACCCTGAAAATAATGCGATTGAGCTTTGCTGCATTCATACCGTCTTTAAAGCCAATGGGTGTAATTTCTGGCGGCTCATTGTCGGCTATTAATTGAAAGTTTCCCAATTGTTTAAACCCGGCTTTGTACCAGCCTTGCTCTGCTTCTTCTGTTGCCGCAACGGCTTTTTTGTATTCTTCTTTATCGCCCCAAAACCTTTTCATTATCATTTTATCGGTAGGTAAAAACAAAATGCCATCTTTAATTTTTAAGGTAAAAGCTGTTTGCAACGGCACAGAATGGTTGTGTAATTGATAAATAGGTTTGCCAACCGAAGGGTTTATTTTGCTGTATTTAAAATAAAACGAATCGTAAAGGGCGTTTTCGGGCATATAAAATTTTACGGCTTCGTTTTCGAAAATATTAATTTCATTGGGTTTAAATAAAATGCCTGCGGTTGTAGCCTGTGGGTTTTTAATAGCGTTGCTCCTGGTTATGGTAAAAATTAATTCCGATTTATTATTGTTAGCATCCCACACTTCAATTTTTATTATTTTGCTTTGGCCGGGCTCAAGGCTTACTACGCCATTGCTTGCATCGGTTTTATAATGCTGTGCAGGGTTGCCGGGCAGCCTGCTCAGGTGCTGCAGGTATGGGCCGCCATTAATTTTTGTTTTGTAATCTATGTGTGCATTCAGGTAACGGGTTTCATCGTAGCTAATTTGGTTTAATTGAAAACCGCTTACCGGAACATTGTCAACACTCATTACCGCCTGGTAAATACCATTGTGGTTTGTAGAGCCGGTGTAGCGGTCAAAAGCCGAAATGGCAAAACTTGTTTTTTCAGCATATACCGTAATGTTCCCGGAAGCTACGGAATAAGTATTACCAGTTTTTTTTAGCGAGAATAATACTGGGCTTTGTTCATAAGTGCTTTTGCTGCGGTCGTAAGCTGCAAGGCGAATAATATCCGGCGCAATTTTATCGGTAATTGGCATATTAAATAAAAGCGGGTTCAGTACTTTGTCTGTACCAGTTTCTCTTATTTCAAAATGCAAATGCGGCCCTTGTGAACCACCTGTAGTACCGCTCCATGCTATTTGCTGGCCCTTTTTAACGGTGAAAATATTTGGGGGAATATCTAAAAAAACGGCCCAGCATTTAAGTTCATATTGCTTTTGTGTTATATATTTTTCTAAAGGATCATAAAAATCATTGAGGTGAGCATACAGGGTTGTATATCCTCCGGGATGGTTGATATAAATAGCACGTCCAAATCCAAAAGGTTCAATTTTTACTTTAGCAATATATCCGTCTGCAGCAGCGTAAACAGGTTTGTTAACCACCTGCTCTGTACGGCAATCGAGGCCCATGTGGTAATGATTGGGGCGCAACTCTCCAAAATTGGCTACTATGGCTTTTACGGCGCCAACCGGCCATTGAAAAAAGTCTTGCGGATATGATGGCTGGATAAAAAATTGTGCATTACCCCAAATGGGCAGTACAATTAAAAAAACAAAAAATTTTTTTTGGAGTAAAAACCGCATGAGCAATGTTTATTCAACGGGTTAAAAAAAATTACTGCAAAACTACTGTTTAATCGCCGATTAATTTTCATCTTTTACAGTAATGCGCTATTTATTTAACTTAATTTATAGCAACAATTAAAGCCATTAAAATTGGGGCAAACAATTTACCTTTGCACGCCACAAAATATGTTTTTCAATGCCCAAAAACAACGCAATTCAATCGGTTTTAATTATTGGTAGCGGCCCTATTATTATTGGCCAGGCCTGTGAGTTTGATTACAGCGGATCGCAGGCGGCAAGGAGCCTAAGAGAAGAAGGAATTAAAGTGATACTGATAAACAGCAACCCGGCCACTATCATGACCGATCCCATGATGGCCGACAAAGTTTATTTATTGCCGCTTACCGTTGAAAGCATCGAACAAATTCTTGAAGAAAATAAAATAGATGCCGTTTTACCTACAATGGGTGGGCAAACGGCGCTTAATCTTTGTAAAGAAGCAGATGAACTGGGTATTTGGGAACGCTATAATGTACAATTGATAGGTGTAGATATTAAGGCAATTGATAAAGCAGAAGACCGGGAAAAATTCAGGCAGTGGATGATAGAAATGGAGATACCGGTTGCAATAGCAAGAACAGCCAACTCATTTTTAGAAGGTAAAGAATTTGCCCAGGAAATTGGGTTTCCATTAGTAATAAGGCCATCGTTTACCCTTGGTGGCACAGGCGGCGGTTTTGTAAAAGATAAAGAAGAGCTTGATGATGCATTAAACACCGGGCTTTCTGCATCACCCATACACGAAGTGCTGGTAGAGCAGGCTGTGCTGGGATGGAAGGAGTTTGAACTGGAACTGCTGAGAGATGCTGCAGATAATGTATGCATCATTTGCACTGTGGAAAATTTTGACCCAATGGGTGTACATACCGGCGACAGTATTACCGTTGCGCCGGCTATGACGCTTAGCGATACCGCATTTCAACTGATGAGAAATACGGCTATTGCTATGATGCGGAACCTGGGAAATTTTGCCGGTGGGTGCAATGTTCAATTTGCCCTTAACCCGCAAACAGAAGAAATCATAGCTATAGAAATTAATCCACGGGTAAGCCGCTCCAGTGCATTGGCAAGCAAAGCCACCGGTTACCCAATTGCAAAAATTGCCGCAAAGCTGGCCATTGGTTACCACCTCGATGAACTAAAAAACCAAATTACCCAATTTACATCCGCATATTTTGAACCGGCTTTAGATTATGTAATTGTAAAAATCCCCCGCTGGAATTTTGATAAATTTAAAGGCGCCAATGATACGCTTGGCCTGCAAATGAAAAGTGTAGGTGAAGTAATGGGTATTGGAAGAAGTTTTGCCGAAGCCATTCAAAAAGCCTGTCAGAGCCTGGAAAACGAAGCCGTAGGATTGGGCTATTACGGCAAAAGCTTAATGCATAGCGAAGAGCTGATTGATTATATTAAAATTCCAAAATGGGACAGAATTTTTCGCATTAAAGATGCCCTGATGGCCGGCGCCAGTGTAAAACGCATTTGCGAAAGCACCTTAATTGACCGCTGGTTTATTTATCAAATACAAGATATATGCGATTGCGAAAGAGAAATTGCAAAATATAATTTTAAAACCCTGCCCGATGAAGTTTTAATAAAAGCCAAAAAACTCGGCTTTAGTGATGAGCAGGTAATGCGGATAATGAAGGAAGAAGATGCGTTGCAATTATATGAACGCCGTAAACGAATGGGGCTTACCAGGGTTTTTAAAATGGTAGATACCTGCAGCGCAGAGTTTGAAGCCAAAACTCCATATTTTTATTCCAGCTTTGAAAACGGCTTGCGCTCATCGCAAAATACTGCCCTGGTTTCAAACGAATCTATAAATTCCGACAAGAAAAAAATTATTGTATTGGGCAGCGGCCCCAATCGTATTGGTCAGGGCATTGAGTTTGATTATTGTTGCGTACATGGTTTGCTGGCCTTAAAAGAGTGTGGCTACGAAGCCATAATGGTAAACTGCAACCCCGAAACCGTAAGTACCGATTTTGATATTGCCGACAAACTTTATTTTGAACCCGTTTTTTTAGAACATATACTGGAGATAGTTGAACACGAAAAACCCGAAGGCGTAATTGTTCAGCTTGGCGGACAAACCGCATTAAAGCTGGCAAAAATTTTGCATGAACGTGGCATAAAAATCATTGGAACATCTTTTGACAATATGGATATTGCCGAAGACCGTGGCCGCTTTAGCGACTTGCTTAAAAAATTAGGCATTCCCTACCCCAGATACGGCACGGCTTTTAATACCGATGAAGCCATTGAAATTGCACACCAGGTGGGTTACCCGGTTTTGGTAAGGCCCAGTTACGTATTAGGCGGGCAAAGAATGCGGATTGTATTGAATGATGAAGAATTGGAAAAAGGAGTGTTGAGTTTATTGAAGCATTTGCCCGGAAATAAAATATTAATTGATCATTTTTTGGATCGTTGCCAGGAAGCGGAAATTGATGCCATATTCGATGGGGAAAATTTTCATGTAATGGGTGTTATGGAACACATAGAACCGGCAGGCATCCATAGCGGCGATAGCAATGCAGTATTGCCGCAATTCAACCTCTCTCCATTAATAGTACATACAATGGAAGAATATGCAGAAAAAATAGCAAGGGCCTTAAATATTTGTGGATTAATCAATATTCAATTTGCCATAAAAGATGGAATGGTATATGTAATAGAAGCCAACCCAAGGGCAAGCCGCACCACGCCTTTTATTGCCAAAGCCTATCAAATACCTTATTTAAATATTGCTACTAAAGTAATGCTGGGTGCTGCAAAGCTTAATGATTTTACATTTACCAAAAACCTGAAAGGCTTTGCCATAAAAGAACCGGTTTTTTCTTTTAATAAATTTCCCGGCGTAAATAAAGAGCTTGGCCCCGAAATGAAAAGTACCGGCGAAGCCATTCGCTTTATAAAAGATTTAAGGGATCCTTACTTTCGTCAATTGTATAAGGAAAGAAGCATGCATTTAAGTAAATAAAAATTGTAAGTTAATTACTAAACCTTATGCCAATGGTATAAGGCCGCATATCCAGGCTGTGTTCATACATTGATTTTGGGCTGTACGAACCATAAAACTTAACCGGGCCTAGGCCCAATTCGCCAATATAGCTAAGTTTAAAACGCTCCATATCATAATCTCCTTTGTTGCGCTTTTTTCCACGTTCATCACTTTTTTGTTTGTTGCGCTGGCTGTACAAATAGCCTGCGCTTACGCCAAACGAAACACTTACGCCTTTGTTGATACTGTATTTATTGCTGGCAAAATTTATCATTACTGGAATGGTAAGGTAATCTGCCGCAAGCTTGTTTTTGCTAAACGAAATTGAATCCCTGAAGATAAAAGGCGCATTGGTTTGCATACCGCCGCTGTAAGGTATAATGCCATCTTCACGGTAACTGATGGCAGATTTATAACGGTAATTATTAAGCTCCAGGCCAAAACCGTATTTCAAATTCATATTCTTTTTTACCAAATGCAGGGTTTGCATAAAAAACCAAATATTTATATTGATGCTTTTGCCTGTACGCAATTTAAAATCGGGTGCGCCAAGTTTAGGGTTACCGGGCCTGCTTACCAAAAAAATCCCGGTATTGCTGTAATCTGTTTTATCGGTAAAATTTGAAAAACCAAAATCAATTACACCCCAGTTTGTGGTAGTGCGGTTATACGATGGGTATGATGGGCTCCTTCTTCCCAGCGTAATATTTACACTGTCGTTATCAAAATTTTTCCCTCTTTTAATAATTAATATATTACCCACTCTTATGGTGTCCCGTTTTACTGATGCGCTGCTGTCTGTTTGTGCCGATGCAGTAAAGAAAAAAAAGGCAAATAGGGTAGAAAATAAAAGTTTACGGTTCATGGTTTTATTTTTTAATTGGTATGGTGTTTTTTATTTAATTAGCGGCTATTTCAAAATTGGCAATTTTAAAAGATTTGCCGGTTTTAATGTTGGTTCTGCGCTCAACATTGCGCTTTAGTTTACGAAAGAAAACGCCTACTTTACTGCTCTTTACTTCATTTTCTTCCATCATTAATATTTTATCATTGTTGTTTTCTTCGGGTATTTCTTTAAAGATAGCCGCCTGGGCAAATTGTTCTTTTAAAGGGGTAATATTTTCATCAATAATATTTTTTGCGGCATTGCTGTTTACAATTGTGCCTTCATTTTTACCGGGTTGTATATTGGGTTCAACAGGCTTATTAAATGCAATTAACGCAGGTTCATTATTATTTTGGCTGCTTGGCGTAATTTTTTGTTGTTGAATAAAATCCGGATGTTTTATTTTTCCCTGCTTTGTATTATTGGCAATAACCCTGTTGTTTACCGAAGTTGAAATTTTATTGTTACTCACATTGAAACTGCTTTGTTCTATTACAGGTTCTGGCTTTGTACTGCTGTTATTATCGCCGGTAATTGCAGTATTTTCCTTTTTGTAAATTACCTGTGTATTACTTTGCTTCGCTTGCGGTTTTGTATTATTGTTTTTTGAGCCTGAGTTGTTGTTATTTTGTACAAGCTCATTTTGTAGTTGTTTGTTAAATAGCCGGCCAGAATTTTTGATTTTTATACCCGCAAACAAACCTATGCCCAGCAATATGGCTGCTGCAGCCCAGCGTAAATATTTAAAGGAATATACCTTTGCCGCTTTGTGCCGGTATAAAACCGGTTTGTTATTAAATACATATTCATCGCCTGCCGCTAATTTTGTTTTTTTCAATAAAGCAAAGCTTGCAGCAATTTCTTTATCAAAACCAAGTAGCTTTGTTATTTCCTGGTTTAAATCGTCGCCTGCTTCGTTATCCAAATACAAGAGTAATTTTTCTTCCAGCGGCGAAATGTAGTCTTCTGCATTTACCAGTGTTGATTTATCAAAATGAAATTTTGCTGCTGGTAATTGCAGTTGTAAAATTTGAGAAAACTCTTCTTTCAAATCGGCGTTTTCTTCAACAAATATTGCTACGGCTGTTTTTTCTGCATCCGAAAGTTCATTATCGGCATACAGCAAAAAAAAGCTTTCGTAATTATTGCGGTTAATTTCCATTTGGTTAAATAATGTTTTCTGTTTTTACAATATAGCTCCTCAGTTGCAGCCTTGCCCGGTGCAGGTACACTTTTACCTGGCTTTCATTTAGGTTCATTATCTCCCCAATTTCTGCATAATTGTATCCTTCATAATCTTTAAGCATTACCAGGCTCCTTTGCAACTCCGTAAGTTTGTTTAAAGCATGTTGTAATGCATCTTTTATATGCTGCTGGCTGCTTGTACCCAGCGATTGTTCATTAAAGCTTTCTTTATGGCTTATCCTTTTCACTTTTCTAATATGGTCAATCATCTGGTTATAAGCAATCGTAAATAAATAACTTTTGCTTTTATTCGTAATTACCTGGTGCCTGGTTACCCAAAGTTTTTCAAATGCCGTTTGAACAATATCTCTTGCATCTTCTTCATGTTGCAGGTTTTTAACGATAAACCGGTACAGGTTATCTGCATATTGGTTTACACATTCGTTATATTCCCTTTCTGTCATAAAATAATTGGCCGGTAAAAATAATCCAGGTTCTACGTATTTATAGTTATACGATTGGTAAACCTTAAAAGTTACAACTTAAAAATACCTTTTGTAATAAAATGCAATGGTGGATCGGCATCGGGCAGGCATTTACTGCTGCAGTTTTGAACAGGTGTTTTTTCCACAGGAATAGCCTGTGGGCCGCTTTTTGATGATTGGTACCAAAAAAAGATAACGGCAAAAAAGAAGAGCAGAAACAATATTTTGCTGTTTTTACCCATTGGGTTGTTAGTTGGCTTTGTAGCTATAACGAATATAAAGGTAAAAAGGTTACAGCCTTTTTCTGAAATGTTAAATAAAACGCAAATATGATGATTCAGAAAAGTGAAACTCAAAATTCAATAAGCTAATGTTCCTTAATTTTGGAAAAACCAACCGGTATGAACCAAAAATTTGTTGAAAGATTGGCCACGGAAATTGATGAAATAAAATCTTCGGGTTTATTTAAAACCGAGCGCATTATTGCCAGCGAGCAGGGTGCGGAAATTATGGTAAACGGAAAAACTGTTTTAAATTTTTGTGCCAATAATTATTTGGGCCTTTCGGCTCATCCCAAAGTAATAGAAGCCGCAAAAAAATATATTGATTACCGGGGATATGGTTTGAGTAGCGTAAGGTTTATTTGCGGCACGCAGGATATACATAAAGAGCTGGAACAAAAAATTTCATCTTTTTTAGGTACTGAAGATAGCATACTTTATGCAGCGGCTTTTGATGCCAATGGCGGCGTTTTTGAACCTTTGTTTAATGAGCAAGATGCCATTATAAGCGATGCACTCAACCATGCATCCATAATAGATGGCGTAAGATTGTGCAAGGCACAGCGCTACCGCTATGAACATAATAATATGGCCGACCTTGAAGCAAAGTTAAAAGAGAGCAGCAGCCTGCGCAGCAGGATTATTGTAACCGATGGCTCCTTTAGCATGGATGGCACCATTGCACAATTGGATAAAATTTGCGACCTGGCAGATAAGTATGATGCCATTGTAATGATTGATGAATGCCACTCCTCCGGTTTTTTGGGAAAAACAGGAAGAGGTACGCATGAGTACCATGGCGTAATGAACCGTATTGATATTATTACCGGCACATTGGGCAAGGCTCTTGGTGGCGCAAGCGGTGGCTTTACATCGGGCCGTAAAGAAATTATTGATATACTGCGGCAGCGCAGCAGGCCTTATTTATTTTCCAATACGGTGGCGCCAAGTATTGTGGGCGCTTCCATTGCGGTTTTAAATATGCTCAGCAGCACTACCGAGCTTAGAGACAAGCTGGAAGGCAACACAAAATATTTTCGAAGCAAAATGACCGCTGCCGGTTTTGATATTAAACCTGGCGACCATCCCATTGTGCCCATTATGCTTTACGATGCAGTGCTTGCACAAAATTTTGCAGCTAAACTTTTGGAAGAAGGGATTTATGTAATTGGTTTCTTTTTTCCGGTGGTGGCAAAAGGGCAGGCACGCATAAGAGTGCAGCTTAGCGCCGCACACAATCAGCAGCACCTGGATAAAGCCATTGCAGCTTTTACCAAAGTGGGCAAAGAGTTGGGCGTGTTACAATAATTTCAATAAATTTTTTTTAGACCATTTGCAAAAGCGATTCTATGGATGGGGTATTAATATTGATATCGGCAAACTCCCTCAATACTTCATCCCTGGTGCAAAAAGAAACGCCGAGGCCGCTTTTTATGATCATACATAAATCGTTGCGGCTGTCGCCCACGGCAACAATATTTTTTAAATCTACATGGTATTTTTCTGCAACCGAAAGCATGGCATTGGTTTTACAAAAATTGTGGTTGCAAATACTTTTTTCGTTGCGAAAGAAAAAAGATGGCAGGTGCATTTCGCCATTGCAAATGCCATTGCTCATTTGCAGTTCATTGGCCAATGAAAAATCGGCGCCAATTTTTAATTTTATGTGTTCGGTTATTAAAGTATAACTATCGCTAATGATGCCCACAATAAACCCCCGCTGCTTAAGCTCTTTTACTACCTGCTCAATATTGTTTACCAGCGCCATACTGTCGGCAATATCTATCAGTTCTTTATAAGATTTGCCCTGGAGCAGTTTGGCAATGGACTTGGTAAGGGCAATGCCATCGTTTTCAAATTCTTTTCTTAACTGCAACAGCTCTTTATCAAAGCCAAAATGTTCGGCGGCTTTGTGTATAAACCTGCCCTGCAAAAGGGTGTCATCCATATCTAAAATGAGCATTTTTTGCAGGTGTTGTATGCTTGTTTTTACGGAGTAGCTCAGTTGCTCGGTAATAAGGCCAAAGTCGCTTAAATCATCAAGGTTTAAGGAGCGCTTATAGTCTATGGCTTTTTTTAAAATGGCGGCGCTTACCTCTTTGCTCATTTTGCCAATTTGGTTCAAAGGGCGGCTCCGGTTTTCGAGGTGGCCTATATTTACCTGTTTTATCCTTGCACCTTTGCTGTACAAATCAATAAGTATGGAAACATCTACGCCATAATCGTTGGGTATGAGCAGGTCTTTTAAAATAGATTTTTTGCCGGCAATCATTCCGCTTAAGGGCTGGTCAAAGCCGGTAAGCTCAGGAAAAAAAATACTCAATAAAGGTTTGGCAACAAGCTCCGTTACCCTGCCGGCATTACGGGTAAAACTCGATTTTACAAAATCACATTCATCGTTAATGATGGGTGCAATTAATAGTTCCATCATGTTTTTGGGATAGGGATGTATATCGCCGTCAATAAACAGCAGTATTTCATTTTTGGCCAGCAGTATGCCTTCCCTCATAGATGCGCCCTTGCCCAGCCTGCTGCTGGCAAATACTTTGGCGCCGGCTTTTTTGGCAAGCACAACTGTATCGTCCACCGATTTATCATCTATTACCAATACTTCGGTAACCTTATCGCATAAAAAGGCACACTGTACTACAGCAGCAATGGTTTCCTGCTCATTTAATGTGGGGATTATTACTGATACCATAATCATTAAAATTTTTCACTACAAAAAAGTAGCCGGTTAAACAATGGTTCAAAACAAAAAAAGGGTATTTCAAAAAAAATTAAGTAAAAGCAGGTAATGGCAGGCTATCTAAGATACAAAATTTATGGGAAATGGATTTTTATAATTGCAGAAAAAAAATTTTGCTATTTAAAAAATTGTTTCGACAAGGTCGAAACATTTTTTCTTTTAAATAGTACTGCTATGAAAAATTTAATCAGGCCCTCATTGATTCCCATATACTTCTTAGGGTATTATGAAAAAGCAATAAGGGAGGCTATTAGTATTACTTAGCGCTGCTGCAGTTCTATGCAGGCTGTAAAGCGTATAGTTGGTGGAAATGCCAGGGTTCTTCCACAAAAGGTGACAAGAATTTTATAACTTTAAAATTGAATAAAATGAAAATTTCAAAACCCCAAAATTTTAATTGCTGGTCAATTGCATTATTTGCACTGACTATTATTTTTACTAGCTGTCAAAAACAAGAAATACTAAACGAACCCAGCCCTAACTTACAAAGCTCAAATATAGCAGGCCGTGAGGGAGAATACCGCTGACTTGTCAAACACAACCACACACAGGTTTTTTGTTTTATTTGGGCAAAGAAAATTAACCAAAAAATTCCGGGCTATCCCGGCATTTTCTTTTGAAAATTTTTTTTTAGTGTTGGTGGTTGTGCTGTATTGCTGTTAATTCTTCGGCGCTTACTATTTTTTCTACCGGGCTTATTTTAGATTCCAGCAATTCAAAAACTTTGTTGCTGGTAATTCTGCGGTAACTGGCCTCTACCTGTTTTTCATCTTTCATCATACGGTCAATATAGCTGTCGAGCCAGCCCATATCGTTGTTCATATTCATTTGGCCAAAATAGCGCATCACTTCTTCCCTCATACTTTCTTTAATTTCTTCGGGTGTTGCTTCCAGTTTGTTATCCTGCGTAAGTTTATCGCTTATTAAGGTCCATTTTAACTGGTTGCTAAAGTTGGGCCATTCTGTTTCGGCCTGCTCTGCGGTTTTGGGCTGCTCGTTATTGGTTTGCATCCAGCGCTTTAAAAAATTTGCAGGGAACTCAATTGTAGTTTCCTCTACCAGGTAATGATAAAGCTGGTCGTAAAATTGTGTGCGGCCCTGGTTGCTCCAGTATTGCTGTATTTCTTCTTTAATGGTATTGCGAAAATCTGCTTCGGTTTTTAAAATTTTGCCCGGGTATATTTCGTTAAAAAACGCTTCGTTCAACTCCCGTTTTTCTACAAGGCCAATTTTTACAATGCTTGCTTTAAAATATTTTTTTGCAGCAAGGGTATCGTTTTTTTCAAAACCTAAATCCTGCAGCATCATGTGCAGCTTATCGGTTTCAAAGGCTTTGCTGAGTTGAAAAACAATGCTATCCTCTTTCTTTTTGCCCATCAGGCTTTTTTGCAATGCTGCAGAAAAATATTTGAGCAGCACGGAATTTTCTTTGCTTATTCCGCCTTCTATTACATCGCCTGCTTCGGTACATTCGGCAAATAAAATATTGATTACATTTTCCGGATTATCAATAATTTCAGGCTCGGTCATGTTGCCGCCTTTAATTTGCAGTCGGTTTACTTCTTCATCTACCATATCGGCCGTGGCTTCCACTTTGTAATTAGTAAATTTTCCTTTGCTTAAATCGGCAATTTCAAAAGCCGGTTTTAACCCTATTTCAAAATCAAATGAATAATCGGCCGGGTTGTTCATATCAAAAGCATCAATACTATTGACCAATGGCAAGGGCTGTGCAAAAATATCGGGCTGCTCAGCAGTGAGCCATTTGTGTAATTCGGCTTCGGCGCTGCGGATTACTTCTTCGGTAAAAATTCCCGTACCATACATTTTTTTAATCATGCCGGCCGGCACCATGCCTTTTCTAAAGCCTGGTATATTGGCCGTTTTGCCATATTGCTTTAATTTTTTTTCAAAAGAAGGCAAATAATCATCCTTACTTATTTTAACGGTAAGTTTGTCGTTGAGCAAACCCAAATTTTCTCTTACTACTGTTGCCATAACTTGTAAAATTCTAAAATTTTAAAAAAAATAAAAAAAGTTGACCCGTTTTTGGTTGATTCTCCGGTTTCTGTAAATCAACTTTGCAACCTGTCAACTCTTAAAAATGTGCGGATGATAGGGGTCGAACCTACATGGATTGCTCCGCCAGATCCTAAGTCTGGTGCGTCTGCCAATTTCGCCACATCCGCAAATGGGCTGCAAAATTAGGGGTTTCGGCCAATAATTCGCTAATAAAATGAGTTAATTTGATGAAAAATATGGCTTCACTGTATTTTAATATTGAATTTGATTTTGAGCAAGTATATTTTTAAAGTAAATTCGTAAGAATCATGGAAGTTACCGCCAAAATAGCGCCTTATACCCTCAACGAAGAAGAGGAAAAAAAAGAAATTCTCCGGGAGTACAAGGCATTGCTACGGGTTTTAAAAGCCAAGCTAAAACCCGGCGATAAAGTATTGCTGCGCCGGGCTTTTGAAATGGCTGCCGAAGCCCATAAAACCATGAGGCGTAAAAGCGGCGAGCCTTACATTCTTCATCCCTTGGCCGTGGCAAAAATTTGTGTGGAAGAAATTGGCCTGGGCATTCGCAGTACCATTTGCGCTTTATTGCACGATACCGTAGAAGATACCGATATTACCCTGGAAGATGTAAAAAGAGAATTTGGAATTGAAATTGCAAAAATTGTAGATGGCCTCACCAAAATTTCTACTGTTATGGATGCCAACAGCAGCCAGCAGGCAGAAAATTTTAAAAAAATACTTTTAACGCTTACCGATGACCCAAGGGTAATTTTAATAAAACTTGCCGACAGGTTGCACAACATGCGTACTCTGGATAGCATGAAAACCGAAAAGCAATTAAAAGTTTCGTCCGAAACCATTTACGTATACGCTCCGCTTGCTCATCGCATGGGTTTGTACAATATTAAAACCGAGTTAGAAGATTTGGCCATGAAATATCTTGAGCCGGACAGCTTTCGGTTTATTGCCAAAAAATTACAAGATACCAAAAGAGAACGCACCCGCTACATCAACGATTTTATTCGCCCTTTAAAAGCCAAGCTGGAAAAAACAGGTTTAAATTTTGAAATCTACGGCAGGCCCAAAAGCATACACTCCATTTGGAACAAAATAAAAAAGAAAGGCGTTGCCTTTGAAGAAGTGTATGATTTATTTGCCATACGCATTATTGTAGATAGCACACCAGAAAAAGAAAAAGAAGAGTGCTGGAAAGTGTACAGCGTTATTACCGACGCCTACAACCCAAGCCCCGAAAGGCTTAGGGATTGGCTCAGCAACCCCAAGAGCAATGGTTACGAAGCCTTACATACAACCGTAATGGGCCCGCAGGGAAAATGGGTAGAAGTGCAAATACGCACCAAACGCATGAACGAAATTGCCGAAAAAGGCCTGGCAGCACACTGGAAATACAAAGAAGGCACATCAGACGAAAACCGCTTCGACAAATGGTTTGGACAAATAAGGGAAGCGCTATCCAATGAAGAAGACAGCTCCTTCGATTTTTTGCAGGATTTTAAAAGCTCCTTTCTTACCGAAGAAATTTATGTTTATACACCCAAAGGCGATGTAAAAATGTTGCCCGTTGGTGCATCTGCACTGGACTTTGCCTTTAGCGTACACACTGCCGTGGGCAGCCGTTGTATTGGTGCAAAGGTAAACCATAAACTGGTGCCTATAAGTTATAAACTACGCAGTGGCGACCAGATAGAAATTATTACCAGCGCTAAGCAAAAGCCCAACTCGGAATGGCTGAACCTGGTGGTAACCAGCAAAGCCAAAACAAAAATTAAAGATTCTTTAAAAGAAGAAAAAAGAAAAATTGCCGAAGATGGCAAGGCTTTTTTACAGCGTAAGCTGGAAGCTATTGGCGCAGCAATGAACGCACAAAATTTTGATGAGCTTTGCATGTTTTATAAAGTAAACAGTTCGCTGGATTTAATGTATGATATTGCCATAAAAAAAATTGATTTAAAAGAGCTCAAAAGTTTTACCATACATGGCGATAAACTGGTACCTCCAAAACCGGTTGCGCCTAAAGAAGAAAAGCCGGAGTACGAGCCCAATAAAATTAACCCCAAAAAAGATACCGAACTTATTATTTTTGGCGAAAGCAGCGACCGCATAGTTTATTCCCTGGCCAATTGCTGCAAGCCCATTCCCGGCGATGATGTGTTTGGCTTTATAAGCACCGGCGAAGGCCTGAAAATACACCGTACCAATTGCCCCAATGCAGCAAGGCTTATGGCCAATTACGGCCACAGGGTGGTTAAAACCAAGTGGGCAAAAAATAAAGAAATATCCTTCCTCACTGGTTTAAAAATTGTAGGGCTTGATGATGTAGGCGTAATTCATAAAATTACCAACCTCATAAGTGGCGAAATGAAATTTAATATTTCTGCCATGACTATTGAAGCCAACGACGGTATTTTTGAAGGCAACCTGAAAATTTATGTGCATGATAAAGAAGAGCTGGACCTGCTGGTGGAAAGGATACATGCACTACCCGGCATAGAAAGTGTGGATCGCTACGATGCAGAGTAATTTTTACGATACTGCTTTTAAATTCAGAAATTATTTTGATACAACGCTAAACGCTTATTTTTTTATGAAAGAACTTATAGACAGGATAATGGCCAATGCTCAAATTACCGGGCCGCAGGCCGAAAAAGCGCTGGAAACCGTAAAAGATTTTGTGAAAGAAAAATTTCCCATGATGGCTGGCGCTGTAGATAATTTATTTGATCAGGCGGCAAAAAAGGAAGATGATTTTATGGAATAAAAAAAGGCAACCTTATTTCGGTTGCCTTTAAGATATTTTCATTTACGCTTACCTTATTATCAGTTTTTCCGTAAGTGTTTGTTTGCCGTTGGCAATGCTTAAAGTATAAACGCCATTGGCAATACCGTGTATATTTAAGCGGCTTGCGCTGCCTGTTGACAGGTTTTGGCTTTTCCAGGTTTTCACTAGTGCTCCTTTTGCATCAAACAGGTTAATATTTGCCTTGCTATTCATACCGCTTACAAAAACGGCAATTACGTCGCTTGCAGGATTGGGGCTAATGCTTATAAATATATTGCCCTTACCTTTAATTTTTGCCTGGCGTACATCCGATAATTTTTCATTGTTGTCAATATCTTTTTGCCTTAGGCGATAATAATAGATAACATCTGGCTCAACATAATTATCGGTGTAAGTATAGTGGGAAATAATGTTGCTGTTCATTTTTCCATTGATCCATGAAATAGGTTCAAATTGGTTTCCGTCTATGCTTCTTTCTACAAAAAAACCTTTGTTATTGTTTTCAATTGAAGTGCTCCAGTTAAGAACAATATTTTTATTATTGGACAACGCATCAAAGTTGAGTATGGCAACAGGCACTACGGAGGTTTGATAAACCAGCAAAAATTGAGAAAAGCCGCCGGTAAAATCCCCGCTAAAAGAAGCATATCCTTTTGTTGCCCGCTGATCGTCTATTACTGCATTTACCACTTCAGCATCGGCACTGTTGATGAGGCCGCCAAGGTTTATGCCGTTTTTAACTTTCATTAATTTAAGGTTTGCAAAATTTGCGCCCCATATGGCAAGTTCGGCGGTAGTATAATATAGCGTTACATTATAGCTTGCGGTTGTATTGGCAATGGCAGGCGAAATATTTACTACTTTTTCGCTGCGGAGGTAAGTAGCTGCTGTGCTGCTAAGTGAAATATTTGTGTTGCCGGCCTGTGTAATAGTTGCAGTAAGGCAACCAGGCGATACAGATGGGTTGCTCAATTTAGCAATTACCTGGCCATCGTTGCTGCTGTAAAAATTACTGCTGCCCGATGTAGATAAAATATTTTCTGTAGCTGCATGGTTCAACTGGCTTTCTACTGTTACATTTTTTCCGGTAACAACAACATCATCTATTGCAAATGGCGGTTGGTTGGCAACGCTATTATCCGAAATCCATCGGAACATTAACCTTAAATTACTGGTTCCAATTGTTCCGGCAGGTAAATTGATATTTAAAGTAGTTGAGCTGGTTATTCCCTGCAGGTAAACATCGTTATTCAATACTGTAAGTACAGAATAATTAGTGCCGTTGAGTGTATAATAAACCAATCCAAAATCATAAAAAGTGCCGCTGTCTATTTCTCCATTACTCACCAGCTTAAGAGATACGGAAATATCTTTTAGCCCGGCTGCATTCAGTAAAGGGGTAACTGCCCTTGCATCAGTACCTGTTGCAGTACTGGAATAGGCCATTGCAGCCGTGCCATTTGTTACTGCAGTGGAATTGCCATTGGAAATATGCAAAGTGTTGCCACTAAATCCATAAGTGCCTGCACCGGTATTATTGCCTACCCATTTATTGGTAGTGGATGTACCAGCAGCATTGCTGGTAACCCATCCTGCTGGTACCTGGTTGCTGCCGGTAGTGATGCCAAAATTTTCTGAAAGCAATGTTACGGTTGGCATTGTATTGTTAATGCTATAATTAAAATCATCATCGGTAATGGTTATCGTATATTGGTTTGCAGAGCCGCAGGCTATTGATTGCTGCACACCTGTGCCGGAAATATTAAAAGCTAACTGTATGGTTTCGGCGCTTTCTATAATAGCATCGTCATAAATCCTTAGCGTAAATACTTTATCGGTTGCATCTCCATTGGTATAGGTTACCGATGAAGGCGTAATAGTATAATCAGTAATTTCGGTTGCCGATCCTGTTTTTGAAAGGCTAAGTGTTGCGTTTCCATTTGCTGTAGATTCTACACCTACTGTAATAGGATATTCTTTGTATCTCGGGCAAGCGCCACTTGCTGTTTCGGAAACGGTTGTTTGCCCCGGCTTAAAGAAAATGCGGTTAAGCATTGGGGAAACCCCCGTAGTGGAAGAAGGCAATTCTTTTCTGCGTGGGCTGTTGAGCATTACTACCTGGCAGCGCTCCGATTGATTTAAGGTAAAAGTATTGAGGCAAATATCATTACTGTAATCCATGTAGTTTTCAAACATTTTTGGTACAGATGGAGTACAGCCATTTGCCGTTCCGGGAGCAGGGCAGCCGCTGGTTAATGCGTTTTGCGGAGGTGTATCGGTACAATAATCATTGCCGCAATTTGCGTCCCCTGTAATATGGCGAAGGCCAAAAAAATGGCCCAGTTCATGGGTGAGTGTGCGGCCATACTGGTATGGTGATGCCGTGCCGGGATTAGATAAACTGCCTACGCTTCCACTCATTACTACTACGCCTGCTGTTTGATCGGTTTCACTATTGCCAAGGCCTGGCAATGTACTCATTGCCGGAAATGTTGCATAACCCAATAATCCGCTGCCCGAAAAATCGGCCAGCCAAATATTTACATACCGGTAAGGGTCCCAATAGCTTTGTGGTTTTACTACATTATCAAAATGCGTCATTACTGCATTCATACTGCTAAGCCCAGATGGGTTCTGCCAGCCGGACTGGCTCCTCCAGTTTATTCTTACAATACCGGGCTCGCAAAGTAAATTGCCCATTGGGTCCACTTTTGCCGCAACAAAACGAACGCCTAAGTCGGTAGCGCTTCCATAACCTGAACCGGAAAGATTGGCAAAATCTGCATTTAACTGCTGTATTTGTGCAGTTACTATTGCTTGTGTAAGATTTGCACCTGTGCCAATTGTGCTTTCGGTATTACCATCATAAATTACATGAAATATAATGGGTACAGAAAAAATGGTTGTAGGTGGGCCAAAATTATTGAGTTGTTTAAATTCGTTGATGAGCCTTTGCATTTCAGCTTCATAGGCCGCATCATTAAATCCACGGACACGGTTTTTTTCCATTTCGGCGCTAAAGCCACATTTATCTGCTGCGGCTACAAATGGCGATTTTAAAACCTGTTGGGAAAATACATTAGATACAATAAAACCAAATAGAAAAAGGGTGTAAATTTTCTTCATGCTTGTAACTTTAGGTTATGCTTATTAAAACCCTATCCTGCAATGGGTGCAGTACAGGGGTTTATTAATGTAAATATAATTGTAAAAATAGTAAAAGTAAAACCTGGCTTTATTTGCCAAATTTTATGTTTCCCGAAGGGTAAATACCATTATCGCCCAATATTTCTTCAATACGAATTAGTTGATTGTATTTTGCCATGCGGTCACTCCTGCTGGCCGATCCGGTTTTTATTTGGCCACAATTTAAGGCAACGGCTAAATCCGCTATGGTACTGTCTTCTGTTTCGCCGCTGCGGTGGCTCATAATGGTGTTAAATCCATTATTTTGTGCAAGGCTCACGGCATTAATGGTTTCGGTAAGGGTGCCAATTTGGTTTACTTTCACCAATAATGCGTTGGAAATTTTTTCATCTATCCCTCTTTGTAACCTTTTTACATTGGTAACAAAAAGATCATCTCCTACCAGTTGACATTTGCTGCCTACTGCATCGGTAAGCATTTTCCACCCTTTCCAGTCGTCTTCGGCCATACCATCTTCAATAGAAATAATAGGGTATTTTTTTACCCATCCTTCCCAAAATTTTACCAGTTGCTCACTGCTTAATTTTTTACCATCGCTTTTATGATATATATATTTTTTTTCTTTTGCATTCCACAATTCGCTATTGGCGGCATCCATGGCAATGGCTACCTGTGTGCCTGTTTTATAACCAGCCGCCTGTATGGCGGTAAGTACGGTTTCAATGGCTTCTTCATTGCTTTGTATATTGGGGGCAAAGCCACCTTCATCTCCCACATTGGTACTGTATCCTTTCTTTTTCAATACCGTTTTTAAAGCATGAAAAATTTCTACGCCCCATTGCAGCCCTTCGCTAAAGCTGGTAGCGCCAATTGGCATTACCATAAATTCCTGGAAGTCTATTTTATTATCTGCATGAGCGCCGCCATTTAAAATATTCATCATGGGTATGGGTAAAACTTTGGCATTGGTGCCACCAATATACCGGTAAAGTGGCAGGTTGGCTTCCAGGGCAGCAGCTTTAGCTACCGCAAGGCTTACCGCTAAAAGTGCATTAGCGCCCAGTTTTGCTTTATTTTCGGTACCGTCCAGTTTTAGTAATGCTGCATCTATTCCTGTTTGGTTGGCAACATCCCAGCCAAGCAGGTTATCTGCAATAATGGTATTCACATTTTTAACGGCTTTTAATACCGATTTACCGCCATAATATTTTTTATTATTATCCCTTAGTTCTACGGCTTCATGAATGCCGGTACTGGCGCCGCTGGGTACGGCTGCACGGCCTAATTTTTCATTTTCTGTTAAAATATCTACTTCTACAGTAGGGTTGCCCCGGCTATCGAGTATCTGGCGGGCATTAATTGATGCTATGTAACTCATTTTTTTATTTTTACTTGTATTTACCATTCAAAAATACTATTTTCGCCCTTACGTCCGATTCAATCTGTTGATTTTTTCTCCTTATACCTGTCAAACCACTTAGTAATCCAATATTTTAATGTTTTATTAAAAATTTAATTCGCATTTTTTATGCAAAGATTTAGTTATGTTATTCTGTGTGCCTTTTTTCTTACAACAATGCACACTGCCCTTGCTCAAAACAATGTAGGTGTTGGAACCAATTCCCCAGATATTTCTGCGGCACTTGACGTTTCCAGTACAGATAAAGGGTTGCTTCCGCCAAGGCTCTCTACAGCTCAGCGTAATGCAATGCCCAATAAAACAGCGGGATTATTAATTTATAATACCAGTGTATCCTGCCTGGAAATGTACAATGGCTCGGCATGGATAAACCTGTGTACCGGCGGCCCTTCAAGTATTGTAACAAAATCTTTGCTTGGTGGCAACCAGGAAGACAGAGGCTATTCTGTTCAGCAGCTTGCCGATGGTGGTTTTATTATTGGCGCTACCACAAGCTCCTCTGCAAATGGGGATGTAACCCCGGGCAACCATGGCGGTTACGACTGCTGGGTTATAAGGCTCGATGCTAGCGCTAATATTTTATGGAACCGGGTATTGGGCGGTGTTGGCGACGAACAACTTGCCGAACTGAGGCCTACTGCCGATGGTGGATTTGTTTTTTGCGCTAGCTCTACTTCCAGCGCTAATGGAGATGTAACTGAGGCTACAAAAGGCTTAACAGATTATTGGATAGTAAAATTAGATGCTTCGGGAAATATAGTTTGGAACAGGTTGCTGGGTGGCGACCAGGATGATATCCCTACTTCTATAAATGAAAATGCAGGGGGAACAATAGTTGTGGCTGGCAGCTCAGAATCTTCCGGCACAGGTAATGTTACCGAAACCAATCATGGCTTAACCGATTTTTGGATTGTAAAACTCAATTCAACCGGTAGTACTATTACTTTCAACCGCTTGCTGGGCGGAAATGGGGAAGAAAGGGCTTTTAGCATAAAAGAAGTAACCAGCGATAATGGTTATGTAGTTGCCGGATACAGTACTTCAAGCGCCAATGGAAATGTAAGTGGGGTTTTAAACGGCCTTTCAGATTTTTGGGTACTTAAACTTACTTCAGCCGGAACCCTTAGCTGGAACAGACTTGTAGGCGGTAATGCAGAAGAGTATGCTTATTCACTCGTTACGGTTTCTGATGGAAGTCTCATTGTAGGAGAAACAAATTCTACAGGCGGCGGAAATATTTCCGGTTCATCCAATGGCGGTTCCGATTATCTTATTGCTAAATTAAGCACTACCGGAACCGTTTCCTGGACTTCAATAAAAGGCGGAACCGATGATGATATTGCATGGTCGGTTGTGCAAACCGGAACCGATTATGTTATTGCCGGCCAATCATTATCATCTGCTTCTGGCGATGTAACCGAAGCCACACATGGCGCAACAGATTCCTGGTTGATAAAAATAAACAGTACCGGCACGCTGCTTTGGAATAAGTTATTGGGTGGTTCGGGAGATGATGTTAGCTATGATGTAAGGCCAACCTCCGACGGTGGATTTGTACTAACAGGTTACACCAACAGCTCCAACAACGGAAATGTTTTTGGCGTAAACCATGGCGGCGACGATGTGTGGTTGTACCGGTTGGATGGCAGCGGCAATATTCAATAAAAAACAGGAGTTACCATTTTATATTTAAGGTTTGCACTTTGTGCAAGCCTTTTTTATTTTTTAAAACCTAAGCTTCTTAATTTCGTGCTGGAATATTAATATGTTTGTTCAACAATACATCTCATGGGAATATTTGAAGTAAGAGGAGGAAAATCCCTGTCGGGAGAAATTACCCCGCAGGGCGCAAAAAACGAAGCTTTGCAAATCATAAGCGCAGTATTGCTTACCGATGAAGAGGTAATCATAAAAAACATACCCGATATAATTGACGTAAATCTTCAAATAGAATTACTTGCAGAAATGCAGGTAAAAATAAACCGTATAGACCGGCATACCTGCAGCTTTAAAGCTGATGACGTAAATGTAGCATACCTCAGCAGCAAAGAGTTTCATAAAAAAAGTTCAAGGTTGCGTGGCTCTGTAATGCTTGCCGGGCCGCTGCTTGCAAGATTTAAAAAAGCATTTTTACCAAAACCCGGCGGCGATAAAATTGGCCGTCGAAGGCTGGATACTCATATTATTGGTTTTGAAAAATTAAATGCAAACTTTTCGTATAAAGAAGGCGAAGGTTACTTTACTTTACAAACTCCCGGGCTTAAAGGAACTTATATGTTGCTGGATGAACCCAGCGTAACCGGAACTGCAAACATACTTATGGCGGCGGTAATGGCCGAAGGCGCCACAACAATTTACAACGCAGCCTGTGAACCCTACCTGCAGCAACTTTGCAAAATGCTCAGCCGCATGGGCGCTAAAATTGAAGGCATTGGCAGCAATATGCTCATTATAAATGGCGTAGAAAAATTAAAGGGCACCGAGCATACTTTACTAGCCGATATGATTGAAGTGGGCAGTTTTATTGGCCTTGCCGCAATGACGCAAAGCGATATTACCATTAAAAATGCCGGCGTAAAAGAGCTGGGCATTATTCCCGAAAAATTCCGGCAACTGGGCATTACCATGCATTTTAAAGGCGATGATATTCATGTGCCTGCTCAGGAAATTTATGAAATACAAAAATACCTTGATGGCGGTGTACTTACTATTTACGACCATCCCTGGCCGGGCTTTACACCCGATTTGCTGAGCATTGTATTAGTAACTGCTATACAGGCAAGAGGTAGTGTACTCATCCATCAAAAAATGTTTGAAAGCCGCTTGTTCTTTACCGATAAATTGATAGAAATGGGCGCACAAATTATATTATGCGATCCGCACAGGGCTGTGGTAATAGGCCTGGAAAGAGAAACAAAACTTCGTGGCATTACCATGAGCAGCCCCGATATAAGGGCTGGCGTGGCCTTGCTTATTGCAGCGCTTAGTGCACAAGGCAAAAGCACTATTCAAAATATAGAACAAATAGACCGTGGCTACCAAAATATTGATGAGCGCCTGAAAAAACTGGGTGCGGATATTGTGCGGAAGGGTTAGTGTTTTTAAAAAATCTCTTCCAATTGCTGCAAATGAGTTACAGTATAGGTGGGGTTAAAGGTAACCACTGCATTAACATGGTTTACAAAAACGGCATCTAATCCTGCGTTTAATGCGCCTTTAATATCGGTTTCCAAATTATCGCCAATCATTATACTTTCTTTATAATTAGCGCCTGCAGATTGCAAGGCAAAATCAAAAATTTCTTTATTGGGCTTTATGCTGTTGCTTGCTTCGGAGGTAATTACTTTGGTAAAATATTTATTGAGGCCGCTGTTGTTGAGTTTTCGCCATTGGGTTTTTTCAAAACCATTGGTGATTAAATGAAGTTGGTAATTTTTTTGTTGCAGGTAAGCTAATATTTCAAAAGTGTGCGGAAAAACATTTTTCTGGCCTGGTAAAATGTCTAAAAAACTTTCGCTCAGTTTTCTTGCCAGGGGTTCATCGGCTATTTTAAAATCCAAAAGTGTGCGCCACATTCTTTTCCATTTGAGTTCATCGGCGGCAATAAGGCCTTTTTCATATTTTTCCCAAAGTGCAGCATTGTGTACCAGGTATTGGCGGTGAAAATTGGGAAAAGCGGCAACTTTTTCCAACGCATAAGTTTCATAAACTTCCTCCATGGTAAGCCTTGCATTGGTTTCAAAATCCCATAAGGTATGATCTAAATCAAAAAAAAGGTGCCTGTATTTCAATGTTTTGGAATTAAAAGAAGGCAAAGTTAGCGTAAACGCCATTCACATTGGTTTTTGAGGCCGAAAACCAGTGGTAATTATTTTTATTAATTTAACAAAAATCATTTCTTTTTTGCAGGTGATTGGGTATATTTGGGCATTGTACAATACAAAAAATTATTTTTAAAAAATGAAAAAAGTATTTTTATTAGCCGCAGCCTTTTTTATGGTAACGGGTGTTGCCCTTGCAGATAAAGGTAAAAAGAAAAAATGCGCAAAAGGTAAATCCTGCTGCAGCAAAATGAGCAAAGCAGAAAAAAAGGATTGCAAAAAAAGTTGCCATGGCGATAAAGAAGAAAAGACCGTAAAGCTTTAATTCTTTAAAAATTTATTTACTGCCCCGGAAAAAATCCGGGGCATTTTATTTTATACCTTTTTGATTGAATTTTCTTTTCTTTGCACATGGCAGAACAGTTTCATAAAATTTTAATAATTACGGCGCCTTCAGGGGCAGGCAAAACCTCTATTACCCATCACCTGCTGCAAAAATTTCCACAGTTGGCTTTTTCCATTTCGGCGGCTACAAGGCGGCCCAGGAGTTACGAAAAAAGCGGCGTGGATTATTATTTTATGAACGAAGAAGATTTTAAAGAAAAAATAAAAGCCAAAGATTTTGCCGAATGGGAAATGGTGTATGAAGGCAAATATTACGGCACGCTTAAAAGTGAGCTGGAGCGCATTTGGCATAATGGCCAGGTGCCCATTTTGGATATAGATGTAAAAGGCGCTTTGCATGTTCAAAGCCAGTACCCGGTAAATACTTTCAGCATTTTTATTGAACCTCCCAGTATTGAAGAATTGAAAAAAAGGTTAATGAGCCGTGGAACTGAAACCGAGGATACACTGGCTGCAAGGGTGAACAAAGCTTCGTATGAAATTTCATTTAAGGGCACTTTTAATGCAGTAATTGTAAATGATAATTTAAATCAGGCTTTTAAAAATGCAGAGGAAGTGGTGAGAAAATTTTTGGCACAATAACCAACTTTTACATGCCTGCTTCTCCATTGGTTTCTGCAATAAAACCCAATATTTTTTCCCTTCCTGTTTTTTTTACGGCGCTGCTCACAAAATGCCTGGGCAAAAATTGCATTTGCGCTTTTAATGCTTCCAAAAAATCTTTTACATTTTTACTTACAGTTCGCTGGTTTTCTTTATCGCTTTTGGTAAACACCAGGCTAAAAGCTATTTGCCATTTATAAAGGTTGCCTATAAATTCCAGATCAATTTTTTGTGGCCTGTGGCGGCTGTCAATTAATACAAATACCTGGCTAAGGTTTTCTCTTTTGCGCAAATAGTTTTCAATCATTTGCTCCCATCGCCTTCGGCTGGAAATGCTGGTTTTGGCAAATCCATAACCGGGTAAATCCACCAGAAACCATTGTTCGGCAATAAGTTTATTACCTGCCTCGTTTTCCGGCCTTGTACTTTCAATAATAAAATGATTGATGAGTTGTGTTTTTCCAGGGCTTGCCGAAGTTTTGGCCAGCTTTGCATTATTGCATAAAGTATTAATAAGCGACGACTTGCCTACATTGCTGCGGCCAATAAATGCATACTCAGGTTTATCTGGTGCAGGGCATTTTTCTACCGAGGGGCTGCTAATGAGGTAAGTGGCTTTTTGAATATGCATGTTTGTTTATAATTACTGCAAATTTAACTTTTATTAAAGTGTAAGTAAACTTATTAAAGCATTGCGGCAATTTCAAACCATTATCTTTGCACGGTTTATGGTGAAATTTGCCCACGATACTGTTGTACCTGTTGCTGGCTCGGAACTTAGTAAAAAGGAACAAGTGAAAGAAATGTTTGATGGTATTGCCGGCAGGTACGATTTTTTAAACCGGTTTTTAAGTGGAGGTACCGATGTTGGCTGGCGAAAAAAAGCATTGCTTCAGCTCAAAAACCGGCCTTTAAACCACCTGCTCGATGTAGCAACAGGTACCGGCGATATGGCAATTACGGCATTGCGGTTGCTTAACCCGGCTAAAATAACCGGTATTGATATAAGCGAAGGCATGTTGAAAATTGGCAACGAAAAAGTAAAACAGCTTAGCCTGGCCGATAAAATAGAATTGTTAAAGGGCGACAGCGAAACAATAAATTTTAATGATAATACGTTTGACGCTGTAACCGTAGCTTTTGGAGTAAGAAATTTTCAAAACCTTGAAAAAGGGCTGGCCGAAATTTTAAGAGTGCTGAAACCCGGTGGAAAATTAGTAATCCTGGAGTTCAGCAAACCGCAAAACAGGTTGATGAAGGCGCTATATAATTTTTATATGCAAACCATAGTTCCGGCTATTTGCAATATATTTTCTAAAAACCCACATGCATACCGCTATTTGAATAAATCTATACAACAGTTTCCGGAAGGAAAAAATTTTGTAAACATTTTAAATGGCCTTGGTTACAACAACACAGGCCATAAACCTTTGACCTTAGGAATATGCAGTATTTATTGCGGAGAAAAATAGCAGTAGTTTTTTTAATAATCAGTTGTGCCCTTGCGCCAGGCCTTTCTCACGCCCAGGAAGCAGAAATTAACCTGCCTGACCATGATTACCGGGCCATTCGTTTTGGCATTAATGCCGGTATAAACAGGGCGCATTATAATTTTGGACATCACCCGCTTTTTTTAACACAGGATAGTATTAATGTAATTGAAAGCCTCAACAGTACGGGTATTAACCTTGCCTGGCTGGTAAACTTTAATTTAAACGAACATTTCGACATTCGCACTTATCCGCTTAGCCTTGTATTTACCGAAAAGGCTTTTCAATACCATCTCAAGCACCCCAATTCCGTAGAAGGTGAAGACAGTCTCATGACCAAAAAAGTTCAGGGTATTACACTGGCTTTTCCCGTTCAATTAAAATTTAGCAGCGACAGAATTGCAAATTTTAAAGTGTACATGATGGGTGGGGTAAAATTTGAGTATGATATGGCTGCAAATGCAGGCGCCAAAAATGCCGAATCGCTTTTTAAATTAAAGCGTTTTGATTATGGTATAGAAGCAGGCATTGGCTTTCACATTTACTTTCCTGTATTTGTATTAACGCCGGAGCTTAAAGTAGGCTGGGGTTTAAATAATGTGCATAGCCGGGATCCGCAGCTAAAGTTTTCCAATACTATTGATAAAATTAATGCCCGTACTGTTTCACTTTCCCTTACGGTAGAGTAATTGTTTAGTAATCATAATTGCGCTTCCAAATATTCAATCTTATTCCGGCAGAAACCATTGGGTTGTTAGAATCTATTCCGTTGCCTTTGTATTTCCTTAGCATTAAACCTAAGTCAATAAAAAAGTTTTCCCTGGCCTCATAGCTTACCGATGCATAGACATTGAGGCATTTTACTTTTTCTCCTCCACCAATGCTAAAATCGGTTCCACTACGAGTTACATAAGGCTTAAAAATATTGCCGCCAAAATTTGTACCCAGGCTGTCCAGCCCTTTGTAATAATAAATTGCCCTTGCATAAATCATCCATTTAGGCGCCGGTTGAAAACGTGCAATACCAATAAACTCCTGGAAATTGGCTCCCAAAGGATGTGCCAGTGGCTGATTGTAATGCGTATAATTGGCAACACTATCGGAGTGGGAATATACAAATGGCCGTACCCTGTTGGTTTCAAATTGAAGGTCGAGGTTTTTAATATTAAAGGCATCAACATACTTCATGCCAAGCTGAAAGCCAAATTTGTTTACCCAGTTTTTAGAATCGTCCCTAATTTCTTTTATGCGGAATTCATCCATAATCATTTGCCCGTAAAATTGTAAGCGGTGGGCTACATTGGCTTTAAAGTCAATACCGGCCAAGGCATTATCGGGGCTGCCTACTGTGCCTTCAATATGCCTTAGGAAAATAATGGGGTTGAGGTATTGAAAATCAAAGCGATTTTTGCGGCCGAAAATTACACCTTCAAAAAGGCCAATGTTGAGCCAGCGGTTTACGTTCATGCTTAGGTGGTGCATGGCAGCATATTTACGGTCGAGCAACTCATCGCCATGCTTGGTAAACTGTGGCATGAGCTCCATAAATAAATTTTGATAATTTATTTTCCAAATCCTTGTATTGATTTTTACAAAAAGATAGCTGTTGCCAAAGTCACTCAGAAAGAGGCTGCGGTAGCCGTTGCCAATAAAATTTTTATCGTAGCCTGCCTGGAAGTTGATGAACTTTGCTGCGCTAAAAGTAAAATATCCACGGCCATCAAAATAATCAAAGCCTTTTGAAGTTTTATACGGTTTGTAAAAACCCACGCCGGGTACGGCCCTGTACTCCTGCTCAAACTGCCTGAAGTTTGCCGGCCCACGCTCCTGGTTATCTACAACCATTGCGGCAAAGCCCACTTTTTTTGCAATCAGCCCACGAATGGTTACGCCTCTGGAATTTAAAAAAACTAGGTTGCTGGTATCCCTTTCTTTTGCCAGTGTAACATTGAGTATGGGGTTAATGGCAAGAAAAAAATTGGGGTTGTTTACTTCAAAAAAATTGGCCTTGGTTTTATAAAGTGATTTTAAAAAAGGTTTCTTGCTTGCAAAATTTTCTTTGGGTGTGGTAACCCACTCTGCACTGTTCATCAGCAAGCTATTTAAATTGTATTCATCAATTGGCGTTAGGTTAAGGTCGGTCCATTCTTTAAACTTATCCTGGTTGGTTGCAGGGTCCCGGTAGCCCATCCTTGCACTGTCTAAAAACTCGGCTTCCTGCACAATAAATTTTCGGTTAAAAGGCTTAAGCGTAGAAAAATTGAGGTCGGTATTTTTTTGTTGCTTTATTTCCAGCCTTTCAATAAATATATTCTCCTTGGCATCCTGCGGCAGGTAGGTAGATTGTGCAAATGCCGGTAAAGGAAAAATAAAAACAAGGAGTTTGGATAAGCTTTTAATAATTTGCATCTTATAGTAATGGTTAGTTTTACAAGTATTCATAAATTCAAGTTATGCAAAAATACCTTATTAAGGATATTTCTATAGTGAATGAAGGAAAAATTGAGCAAAAAGATATTTTGATAGGCAATAAACGAATAGAAAAAATTGACAGTAATATTTCTGTAAAAGAAAAATGCATAGAAATTGATGGCGCTGGAAAACATTTGATGCCGGGAGCCATTGACGACCAGGTGCATTTTCGTGAGCCGGGGCTTACGCATAAAGCTACAATCCATACCGAAAGCAGGGCGGCAGTTGCTGGCGGCATTACCAGTTTTATGGAAATGCCCAATACCATACCCAATGCTTTAAATTTAAAATTGCTGGAAGATAAATATGCCATTGCAAAAGCCACTTCGCTTGCCAACTACTCTTTTTTTATGGGTGTGAGCAACCATAATGCAGATGAAGCATTGCAGGTAAACAAACATAAAAATGATATTTGCGGCATTAAAATATTTATGGGCAGCAGCACCGGAGATATGCTGGTGGATAACCACAATACGCTCAATAAGATTTTTTCGGAGTGTGAAATACTAATTGCAACGCATTGCGAAGATGAGCGCTTAATTCGCCATAATTACCAGGCTTTAAAAGCCCAAAAACCACAACTGGAGCCATCCGATCATCCGCTTATACGAAATGCCGAAGCCTGTTTTGAATCTTCGTTAATTGCAATACAGTTTGCCCAAAAACACAATAGCCGGCTGCATATATTGCATATAAGCACCGAAAAAGAACTGCAACTTTTTGGCAACATGATGCCGCTTGCAGAAAAAAGGATAACCGCAGAAGTATGCGTGCACCATTTGCATTTTACGGCAGATGATTATGAACGGCTGGGCTATAAAATAAAATGCAACCCGGCTATAAAAGCGCCCCAAAATAAAAATGCTTTGTGGCATGCATTGCTGGACGACTGCCTGGATGTAATTGCCACCGACCATGCACCACATTTATTATGCGAAAAAGAACCACCTTACGAAAATGCACATGCCGGCCTGCCCCTGGTACAACATGCATTGCCCTTAATGCTGTATTATTATGAGCAGGGAAAAATAAGCCTGGAAAATATTGTCCGCAAAATGAGCCATGCCGTTGCTGAATGTTTTCAAATAAAAGAACGAGGTTTTATAAGAGAAGGTTATTTTGCCGACCTGGTGTTGATTGACTTAAATAAACCATTTACCGTTTCGCCTCAATCTGTTTTATATAAATGCGGATGGAGCCCGTTTGAAAATTTTCAATTTCCTGCATCCGTAGAAAAAACTTTTGTAAACGGAAACCTGGTTTATGAAAATGGCACTGTAAACAACTCTTATACAAGCGAAAGGCTATACTTCAACCGATAAAAATATAGAATGGAACTGGATAAAACCACCCTTTATGACCTTGCTGTTTTTGCTAACGAAGAAGAGTTTTCTGTTTTTGGAAAACTCAATGAAGCCATAACCAGCAGCGGTAGAGATGAATTTAAAAAGATGCTGTACACACCACTAAAATCCGTTTCAGCTATTACCGATATACAACTCACATTAAAACAAATTGGCGAAAAAGAAAGCGGCTGGACAAAACTCATAAGCAACGGAACCATTATGGTGGTAGAGCGGTATTTTCATGCCACTATTGATGAAATACCAGCTTATCCCAATAAGCTTTCTGCACTTACCTATAAAGTTTTTTCAGGCCAGGATTATTCTTTGATAAAATATTCTGCAAAGCATTGTTTTGATTTTATTAAAGGAATGAGGCAATTGCAGGAATTACTACATTCACCTGAAGCATCAGCTCCATTACAAAAGGTATTGAGCAGGTGCCAAAATATTTTGCAGCATACTGCAGCATATACAAGCGGGTTTGCAACCACTGAGGAAATGCCGCATACCGCACTGCTGCGCTTTGGCCATTTTATCCGTTACCGGTTTAAAACCAATATGCATAACTTGCTGCAAATGCACGCCACGCTTGATGCCTGGCATGGCATGGCCATTGCCATTAAAAAATTTCAATTGGTTTTTCCGGAGCTGGTAGCCTCTGAAACGCCGGTAATTGAAGCCCGTGGTTTATATCATATATTATTGGAGCAACCCGTGGGCTACGATACACAACTGAATAGGGATGCCCATTTTTTATTTTTAACCGGCGCCAACATGGCCGGTAAAAGCACTTTTATAAAAGCGGTGGGCATTGCCGTTTTTTTGGCACATGCAGGTATGGCGGTTCCTGCTGCTTTTTTACGATTGAGTGTTTTTGACGGCATGCTCAGCAACATCAATATGGCCGATAATATTATTAAGGGCGAAAGTTATTTTTACAACGAAGTGCAAAGAGTAAAAGCTACCCTGCAAAAAGTAAGCGATGGAAAAAAATGGCTCATATTGATTGATGAACTTTTTAAGGGCACCAATGTAGAAGACGCCATGAAATGCAGCACGGCAGTAATAGAAGGCCTGCTAAAAGTAAAGGGCTCCTTATTTATCCTTTCTACACATCTGTATGAAATTGCACAGCAACTGCAGGGCCATACCAACATCAGCTTTCATTATTTTGAAACCCAAATTTCAGGAGGCCAGTTGCAATTTAATTATACCTTAAAACCAGGCGTAAGCAACGACAGGCTCGGCTATTTGATTTTAAAAAACGAAGGCGTGGTGAAGATGCTGGAGGATTTGTGAAGGCCTCAGTATTTAGTACAAAGTATTTAGTATTTAGGCTGGGGAATTGCATTTGCTGTAAGGGTATATTTTGCATCTGATTTTATTTGCAAATTCAAATGAGTATTTTCTTTTAGGTTTTTTACTGTCCCCAAAAAATAAAGGGCCCGTTTTACCAGTACCCTTTTTTAAAATGCTTAAATGAATGGTTGCTATTGAAGGTTACAAAAATGGTAAGGCTTCAATACTATATACGCAATACCAAGTACTCAATACTATGTACTGTGTATTACCCTTAATCAAACATATCACTTTGTAAGCCTTTGCCGGCAGGTTGCTTGCCCAAATGTTTATAAGCTTTTTCGGTGGCTTCCCGGCCACGTGCCGTACGTACAATAAAACCTTCCTGTATTAAAAAGGGCTCGTACACTTCTTCCAGCGTACCGGTTTCTTCACCTACAGCGGTGGCAATTGTGGTAATACCTACCGGGCCGCCTTTAAATTTATCAATAATTGTAGAGAGTATTTTATTATCCATTTCATCAAGGCCGTATTCATCTACATTTAATGCACGCAAGGCATGTTCGGTTATTTTTAAATCAATGATGCCGTTGCTGAGTACCTGTGCAAAATCTCTTACCCTTCTCAGCAAGCCGTTGGCTATACGAGGCGTGCCACGGCTGCGCCTTGCAATTTCATCGGAAGCATCGCTGGTAATTTTTGTGTTTAAAATACCTGCACTGCGTTGCAATATGGCATTTAAAATAGAAGCATTGTAATACTCCAGCCTGTTTTTAATAGCAAACCTGCTGAGCAGTGGTGCGGTTAAAAGCCCGCTTCTGGTAGTGGCGCCAATAAGTGTAAACGGATTTAAGTTTAATTGTACAGAGCGTGCATTTGGTCCGCTGTCTATCATTATATCTATACGAAAATCTTCCATTGCGGCATAGAGGTATTCTTCTACTACGGTACTAAGCCGGTGTATTTCATCTATAAACAATACATCATTTGGTTCAAGGTTGGTGAGCAGGCCGGCAAGGTCGCCGGGTTTTTCGATAACCGGGCCGCTGGTTTCTTTTATGTTTACACCCATTTCGTTGGCCACAATGCGGCTCAGCGTTGTTTTACCCAATCCCGGCGGGCCATGAAAAAGGATATGGTCCAATGCTTCGCCCCTTTGTTTACAGGCTTTTATAAAAATGCTGATGTTGTTGATAATTTTCTCCTGCCCACTGAACTGCTCAAAAGCTGCAGGGCGAATGTTATTTTCAAACTCCTTTTCGGCGCCGCTCATTTTTGTAAGTTCAGTATTGAGGTTGGGATTTTGCATAAAGTAAAATTACAAAATAATCAGCAGCAGGATTTATAGTAATTTTTGAAAAAAAGTAGCGCTATACCAATTTTTTTTCTAACAGTTTAAAACCTTCTCCGGCGTTTAAACCCTTCCATAAAATATTATAAACCGTATGGGCTATAACCATGGGTGCGCCTATACGTTCATTAATAAGGTGCATACATTTACTGGCATTATAGCCTTCGGCAACCATATTCATTTCCAGTTGTGCCGATTGTACGGTATAGCCTTTGCCAATCATATTGCCAAAAGTACGGTTGCGGCTAAACAGGGAATAGCAGGTTACCAGCAAATCTCCCAGGTAAACCGATGCGGCATAATTGGTACGTACATTTTCATGGGTTTCTAAATAGCCTACTTCGGCATTTATGATGCCTGCCTTTCTTAAGAAACCTGCCATTTCATCGGCGCTGTTGGCAATAAGTACGCTTAAAAAATTATCGCCGTACTCCAGCCCGTGTGCAATACCGGAGCCCACAGAATAAATATTTTTTAAAATTGCGGCGTATTGAACGCCATAAATATCTTTATTGATTACCGTGTTTATATATGAGGTTTTAAAATAGCCGGCAATGCCTGTTGCCATTTTTGTATCTGTGCCGGAAAAAGTAAGGTACGATAACCGCTCCCTGGCAACTTCTTCGGCATGGCATGGGCCCATTACGGCAAAATAATTTTCCAGGTCTACATTAAATTCCTGTTGCAAATAATCGTTGAGCAGTAAATTATTTTGCGGCAAAATACCTTTTATGGCCGATACTATTTTTTTGCCTTCAAAAATATTTTTGGGCAAAGTGCTTAAAGTTTCAATGGCAAATGAAGATGGAATGGCAATTACAATTACATCGCTGTTTGTAATAACATCTGAAGCATTAGTGGTGAGTTGCAGTTGATGTATATTAAACCTTGCCGATTGTAAATATTGGGGATTGTGACCCCGCTGTTTAAATTGCTCAATTGCAGTTTGGCTCCTGTTCCACCAAAAAATAGTTTGGCCATTGTCAGTTAGTATTTTTGCCAGTGCCGTTCCCCAGCTCCCGCTTCCTAATATGCCAAATTTCAACATGCTTGTTTTTTGTTTAAGTTGTTTAATTCGTTAAAAAGGTTTAAGTCGTTTAAAGCGTTGGTTATTCGCTCTTAGGTTTAACTTGCTTTGGAGGGCTTATAATTCAACACTTAAATCTCATATCTCTTAATTCTTAACGCTAAACTCGTAACTATTCTCTCAGCCCCAGCTTTTCCACTGCCAACTGAGCTGCTAACTGGCTGGCATCTTTTTTATTATATCCTTTTGCTTGTGCAACCAATGCTCCATCTACCGTTGCGCCAATAGTGAAAATACGCCTTCCGCTTTCAAATTTTTCTTCCAGCGTAGTAAACTCCAGCGCTTTGCCGTTTTTATTAGCCCAGCCGTAGAGTTTGTTTTTAATATTTATTTCTACTTCTTCCAGGTCATCAATAAACATGTGTGGCAAAATGATTTGCTTTTCTACCCATGTTTGTGTTTTTTTATAGCCAATGTCCAGGTACACAGCGCCTATTAATGCTTCAAGTGTATTGCCGAAAATTTGAGAAATTTTTAAGGCGTTATCAAATTTATTGTAAAAGGTAATTTTTTTTAGACCCATTTTAAGGGCTATTTCATTAAGCTTGGCCCGGTTCACCATTTTGCTCCTCATTTCGGTAAGGAAACCTTCGCCTTTGTATGGGTATTTTTTAAACAGGTAATGGGCAATTACCGAACTTAAAACGGCATCGCCTAAAAATTCCAGGCGTTCGTTGTTTTCGTCTGCACCTTCCCTGATGGAGCGGTGGCTTAGTGCTGTTTTATAAAGGCTGATATCGCCTGGCGTGAAACCAAGTACATTACTTAATTGTTTTTTGAATGATTGGTTGCCCGGCGCTTTATCAAAAAACGATTTAAAAAATTGCAATGTAGAATCTACGTGCATAAATCAAACACTGAAATTAGGGTATTTGTAAATAATAGAGGAAATACAGTTTTAAGCCTTGTATTTTTTTATAATAATACTTGCATTGTGGCCTCCAAACCCAAAGGTATTGCTAAGTGCGGCATTTACCGTACGCTTTTGTGCCGTATTAAAAGTAAAATTAAGTTTGGGGTCAAGTTCCGGGTCATCAGTAAAATGATTGATGGTAGGCGGAACAACATCTTTTGTAACGGCTAAAATACAAGCCAGTGCTTCTAATGCGCCTGCTGCGCCAAGGCAATGGCCCGTCATACTTTTTGTACTGCTGATATTGAGGCTGTACGAATGGTTGCCAAATACATTGAGTATGGCCTTGGTTTCTGCAATATCACCAAGCGGTGTAGAAGTGCCATGTACATTGATGTAATCAATTTCTTCCGGCTTCATGCCGGCATCATTAAGCGCTGCCTTCATTACATTGTTGGCGCCGAGGCCATCTGGGTGTGGAGCAGTAATATGGTAGGCATCTCCTGTGGCTCCGCCACCGGCAATTTCGCAATAAATTTTTGCGCCTCTTGCCAGTGCATGATCCAGGCTTTCCAGCACAAGTGCGCCTGCGCCTTCGCCCATTACAAAACCGTCCCTGTCTTTATCAAATGGGCGGCTTGCCGTTTTGGGATCGTCGTTTCTTTCGCTAAGCGCTTTCATGGCATTAAAACCACCTACGCCAGCAGCGCTTATTACGGCTTCGCTACCTCCGGTTACAATTACATCGGCTTTACCCAGGCGTATATTATCAAAGGCATCAATTACGGCATTGGTACTGGATGCACAAGCGCTCACTACGGCAAAGTTGGGCCCACGAAACCCATGCCGTATGGAAATTTGCCCTGCAGCAATATCCAATATCATTTTGGGAATAAAAAAAGGATTGAAACGGGGTGTACCATCTCCGGCAGCATAGTTGGTAACTTCTTCCTGAAAGGTAATAAGTCCGCCAATGCCACTTGCAAAAATTACCCCAACCCTGTCCGGGTTGCAGTTTTCGGCAGTAATACCGGCATCTTTTACTGCTTCATCGCTGGCAATAAGAGCAAACTGGCAATACCTGTCTAGTTTCCGGGATTCTTTTTTGTCGAGGTAATGAGTGGGGTCAAAGTCTTTAACCTCACAGGCAAACCGGGTTTTAAATTTAGCAATGTCAAATTGCTTTACGAAGTCGCAACCACTCACACTGTCCAGGAGCCCTTGCCAGTATTCATGAACGGTTTTACCCAGTGGGGTAAGTGCGCCAAGCCCTGTTACAACAACTCTTTTTAAAGCCATCAGTTTGCCTGTGTAAATTAAAGAATGTAATTACTTAGCGTTTTCTTCTAAATAAGAAACGGCCTGGCCCACGGTAGTGATGGTTTCGGCCTGTTCATCCGGAATGGAAATGTTGAACTCTTTTTCAAATTCCATAATGAGTTCTACGGTATCCAGGCTATCTGCACCTAAATCGTTGGTGAAAGAAGCTTCATTTGTAACTTCTGCTTCATCCACTCCTAATTTGTCAACAATAATTTTCTTTACTCTTGTTGCAATGTCTGACATGTTATTAAGGTTTAGTTTAAACTGGTTGCAAAAATATAGTTTTTGTATTAAATGCAATTAATTACAAAGAAATACTAAACAACGAATATAGAAATCTTTTTTTTGAGTTTTTAGCTTTTAAATGGGGAAATAAACAGTAAAACTCGTAAAAATTGCCAAATGTGCGTTTGTGTTGAAAAAATATGTAATTTGGGATTGGCCAAAAGCGCTTTTTTCCAAAAAAAACCATAACCGCATGGGTCTTAAAATAATAGAGCATGGCAGTAATGAATACCGTCAAATGGTACAGATGCGCTATTCAATTTTGCGGGAACCACTTGGCCTTGCCTTTACTGATGACGAACTGGCTAATGAAAGGGAAAACCTTTTTATTGCCGCTTTTGATGAGGATATAATGCTGGGGTGCTGCATGTTGGTAAAGAGAGATAAAAATACTATTCAGCTAAGGCAAATGGCCGTAAATAATAATTTGCAAGGCAAAGGTATTGGCGCTTCTATTATTGCTTTTGTGGAAAGTATTTCCAGGGATAAAGGATTTAATAAAGTAATGATGCATGCACGAGATACCTCTGTGGGATTTTATGAAAAATGCGGCTATAAAATTAAAGGCGACCAGTTTTTGGAGCTCAACATACCCCACCACGTAATGGAAAAATTAATTTTTTAATATTCCTTTGGTTTGAAAAAAATTACACCCTGCTCTTATTTTTTATTTTTTCATTGAGCAGAACCCTCACATTATGTATTTCCGCATCTTCAAATGCCTCTTTGGGTACAATAAAAAAAGATCGGCTGTTAAAATACAGGTGAATAAAATGCGGCGTTTCCATCCATGTGCTGAAATCGGTCCATGGCCAGGAGCGGCTGCCATTGGCGTTTTCAATATAAAACTCTTGTGTACCCATGCTTACCCTAAAACGGTCTTTAAAAGTTTTTGCCCTGTTATAAATTATTGCCGGCATTAAATACCAAAATGAAACCATGAGCGCAAACCACAATACAGAGCTAATTAAAAATGCCATCGGATTAATTTTTTTTAGGTAAAATAATGCTGCAGATAAAATGGCAAAAATATTTACAATAATAATGAGGGCTTTTATTTCTTTGCGGCTGATGAAATGATAGCGCAGCGCCTGTATTACTTTTGCTTTATTGTAGGTAAAAAATGCTGAGGTCATTGTGGCTGCAATATAATTAATTGTTTTCCCCGATAAAGGAAAAATGCATACCTTTTATTTTATGTACATTTAACTTTGTACATGTACTATATATCATAAATATTTTTTTATATAAAATTTATGCAACTCATCAATAATTCCATCAAATTGAAAAATGCATTTTTATTGGTATCCCTGGTTTTGAGTGGCTATGTAAGTATGGCCCAATTGCAATCTCCCGATCAATTTTTGGGTTACAAACTCGGCAGCAGGTTTACGGCTCATGCACAGGTAGTAAATTATTTTGAGCATGTAGCAAAATTTGCCCCGCAAAAGGTAAAACTGCAATATTATGGAGCAACCAATGAGCATAAACCGCTTTTACTGGCCTTTGTTTCATCTGCAGAAAATATCGAAAACCTCCAAAATATCCGTAAAAATAATGTACAACTTGCAGCAGCAGGCGCCGCTTCAATAGAAAAACCTACGCCAATTGTATGGCTAAGTTATAATGTACATGGCAATGAGGCTTCCTCTTCCGAGGCATCCATGCTTACATTATATGAGTTGGTAAATCCCCAAAATTCACAAACAAAGCTATGGCTCGGTAATACGGTTGTAGTAATTGATCCCTGCTTAAACCCAGATGGAAGGGACAGGTATGTAAACTGGTTCAACAGCGTTGTAGGTATAAAATATAACCCTGATGTAATTGCCCGTGAACATAATGAGCCCTGGCCCGGCGGAAGAACCAACCATTATAATTTTGACTTAAACAGGGATTGGGCATGGCAAACACAGCTCGAAAGCAGGCAAAGAGTTAAAGAATACCTCAACTGGATGCCGCAGGTACATGTAGATTTTCATGAGCAGGGTATCAACGATAATTATTATTTTGCCCCGGCTGCACAGCCCTATCATGAAGCTATAACGCAATGGCAAAGAGATTTTCAGGTGCAGATTGGAAAAAATCATGCCCGGTATTTTGACAAAAACGGCTGGCTGTATTTTACCAAAGAAGTTTTTGATTTGTTATATCCATCTTATGGCGATACCTACCCAATTTATAACGGCTCCATAGGAATGACTTATGAACAGGCAGGCGGACCAGAAGGAGGCCTTGGCGTATTAACCAGCGATGGGGATACGCTTACTTTATACGACCGTTTAATACATCATTATACCACAAGCCTAAGTACTATTGAAATAGCTTCACAAAATGCGGCAAAACTAATAACAGAATTTAAAAATTATTTTGCCAATGCCAGCAATGGGAATGTTGGCTTATATAAAACATACATTATAAAAAACCAGGCAGCAGACGGGCAAAAAGTAAAAGCGCTTTTAGCGCTATTAGATAAAAACAATATTCTATACGGCACTGGCAGTGGCACAGGAAAAGGCTTTAATTATGAAACAAGAAAGGAAGAAGTGTTTACCATTGCCCCAGGCGATATTGTAATTAGCGCTGCACAACCCAGGGCGGTAATGGTAAAGGCCCTCTTTGAACCCAATACAAAACTTACCGATTCTGTAACCTACGATATTACGGCCTGGGCAATGCCTTATGCTTATGGCCTGCAGGCTTATGCAACTACGTTAAAAATGAAAGTGAGCGGCAGGTATAATGAGGCATTTGAAAAGAATAATATTTCCAGTGCTTTTGCCTGTGTAATTAAATGGGAAGGCAAATATTCGGCAACGGTACTTGCACAATTGCTTTCCAGGGGCGTAAAAGTGCGTATGTCAGATGCCGCTTTTGAAGCCGGCAATGAAAAGTTTGGAAGCGGCTCTATAATTGTTTTACAAAAAGGAAACGAAAAATTTGGCAACGGTTTTTGGAGTATGGTTTCGCAGCTTTGCAATAAATATACGGTAAAGCTTTATCCCATTGCTTCCGGCATGGTAGATAAGGGTTATGATATGGGCAGTGCGCATGTACGCCAGCTAAAAGCGCCGAGAGTTGCATTGCTTACCGGTAGTTCCGTAAGCTCCAATGCAGCAGGCGAAGCCTGGTATTTCTTTGAACAGGAACTCAATTACCCGGTTACACTTATCAATACACAGGATTTTAAAAACATAAATCAGGATTTTGATGTAATGATAATGCCCAATGGGTATTATGAATTTTTAGCCGATAAAGAAAATGCAAAACTGTTTGAACAATGGATTAGGAATGGCGGTAAAGTAGTGGCGCTGGAAGCGGCAGTAAGCCAGCTTGTAAAGCAGGAGTGGAGCGCTTTAAAACCCAAAACAGATACCAATGAAAGCAATGCGGCAAAAGACGTATATGCAGCATTACAAAAATATAATTTAAGAGAAAGAGATGCCGTTTCGGGATTTACCCCGGGCGCTATTTTTAATGTGGAGATAGACAATAGCAACCCGTTGGCATTTGGATACCCCAATAACTACTATAGTTTAAAAATGGATGCACAAGTGTATGACTTTATAAAAGAAGGTGGATGGAATGTAGGGATATTAAAAAAAGATAACCAGCTTGCCGGATATGTAGGTTCAAAACTTGCAGCATTGCTTAAAGACGGGCTTTTGTTTGGCATACAAAATTTGGGCAAAGGTTCTGTGGTTTATATTGCCGATAATATTATGTTTCGCAATTTTTGGGAAAACGGGAAGCTTATGTTTTGTAATGCGGTGTTTTTGGTGGGGCAGTAATTTATAGCCTTTGAGGGAAATTTTAACTCTGGCAAGTGAGTTTAATTATTAAACAAAAGCGTTATGCTCAAAAAAAACTATGGCTTATTTTTCTTTCTTTTTATCTTCTTCTAATTTTTTAGCGTCGTTTTTTTCCTGTTGTATGGCGCTGTCTTCTTCCATTTTTACGCCTACGGCGGTTTTAACGGTAGCAGAGTCATCGCTTAGTTTGGCAGAATCCTGTTGCACCTGTGTTGGATTAAGATTTACTATGGTATCGGCAGCAGGCTGATCGGGGCTTTTATTTTCATTTGATTTACAGGCTGTAAAATTTAAAAGGATAAAAGCGCATAGTACAATAAATATTTGTTTCATTTTAGAACGTTTTAAAATTGATGAGTATAAATGTAATTGGAATGCTAATATCATAAAAGGTAATCATCCAATCATCTGTAGTGTAAAGGTAAATTAAATTTTTGCCATTGTTTTCGATAAGCTATGTTAAAAATAAATTGCAGTTCCTGACTTAAATTTCATTTTTAGTTTTGTATGCAGTCATTTTTGCTGTCGATGAATAAATATTGTTTAAAGTATTTTCTTTTTAGCGCTACTCAATTAAATATTTTAAACTGTGAAACAGGCTATCTTTACAAAAACAACCCATGTCTGAGGCTTCAAAAATATTCCTGGCAAAAAGCACCATAAAATCGGCAGACTTAGAGCACCGGCGCACCATTAATTATAATATAGGAAAGTATAATGCCGTAGTACTGCAGGGTAAGCTGCAATTTGCCCATACTGAATTGGCCCGGAAAAAAGCCAAGCTCAGGAAATGGGATGCAATTGAAAACCTGGATAAATACCTGGAGCATTTTGAACAGCAAATAAGCAGCCGTGGCGCAAAAGTTTTATGGGCAGAAAATGGCCAGCAGGCAGTGGATGCAATTGTAAATATTTGCAAAGAAAAAAATTGCAAAACGGTGGTAAAAAGCAAAAGCATGACCACCGAAGAAATTCATCTCAATAAATTTTTGGAAGAAAACGGCATTGAAAGCATAGAAACCGATTTGGGCGAATACATACAGCAATTGGATGGCGAACCTCCTTACCATATTGTTACACCTGCTATGCACAAAAGCAAGGAAGATGTAGCAAAACTTTTTGCCAATAAACTGGGCACCGATCCCAAACTTACACCACAGGAGCTCACCCTTGTGGCCCGAAATATTTTACGCAAAAAATATATTGAAGCAGAAGTAGGTATTACCGGAGCTAATTTTATTATTGGCGATATAGGCGCAATTGCCGTTACAGAAAATGAAGGCAATGCAAGGCTTAGCTGCGCTTTTCCAAAAACACATATTGTACTGGTAGGTATCGAAAAAATGATTCCTTCTATTACCGACCTTGCTCTTTTTTGGCCATTGCTTAGCACATTTGGCACCGGACAAAAACTTACGGTATACAGCAACATTATTTGCGGGCCAAGGCAAACAGGCGAAACTGACGGGCCCGAAGAAATGTTTGTGATCTTACTCGACAACAACCGTACAGAAATTTTAAAAAATACGGCGCAACGAGAAAGTTTATATTGTATCCGCTGCGGCGCTTGCCTTAATGCCTGCCCGGTTTATAAAAATATAGGCGGCCACTCTTATGGCGCTACTTATAGCGGGCCCATAGGCAGCGTAATTACGCCGCATTTACAGGGCCTCGATGAATACAAGCATTTGAGTTATGCCTCTTCGCTTTGCGGCAATTGTACCGAAGTATGCCCGGTAAATATTGGCATTCATCAACTATTGTTAAACAACAGAAAGGAGGCTGTTGAAAACGGGTTGAGCAATCTTAGCGAACGCTACGCTTGGAAGGCCTGGAAGCTGGCATCACTTAGCCGTAAAATGATGAACCTGGGAAACGGGGATTTAAAAAATAAAATGGTAAATGGTATGTTTAAGGGCTGGGCCAAACACAGGGATAACCTGCACTTCAGCAAAAAAACATTTAACCAGATGTGGAAAGAGAAACGGGGAAATTCATAAATATTATTTTATCAGGTTTTGGTTATGGGATTGCTCATCTATTCAAATCAAATATCGGTGCGGCTCCAGTATATCTGCAAGTTTATATTTGCAGAGCGTTTAAATTGTGCTTACAGTATTACACAACATGCCGAAAGTTTTGAAAAACACGATGGGCCAAAAATTAATTACAGTAACCGTACTATTTCCGGAGATTGCCTGCAACTAATGCCCCACGGCCTGCTTTTTGAAAAAGGGATTGAAGATCAAAAAATATTTTGTTTTGACTTTGAAGGGCAAAAAGCATTTTTTAAATCGGGCCTTGGGTATAGGTTTGATATTTTTGCAGCATCATTTTATTTAATCAGTCGCTACGAAGAATATTTGCCGCATCAAAAAGATTTTTACGGAAGATATAACAGTAAAAATTCACTTGCTTTTAAAGAAGGATTTTTTAATGTTCCGCTTGTGGATATTTGGATCAATCATTTTGCTACAGTGCTACAACAGCAATTCCCTTCATTCAGATACGCAATGGGCAGTTTTTCATTTTTGCCTACTTATGATATTGATATTGCATTTTCCTATAAAAATAAAGGGCTGCTCCGCAATGCAGGAGGGTTTTTTAAAAGGCCTTCGTTGGAGCGGTTATCGGTCTTGGCAGGCTTCAGCAAAGATCCATTTGACAGTTATGAAATAATGGATACCATCAATCATCAATTTGAATTAATGCCGGTATATTTTTTTTTAGTTGCAGAAAAAAATAGTGTGTATGATAAAAATATACTACCCGGTAACGCCAGCCTGCAAAAGTTAATTGCCCAACATGCTACGCAATATGACTTGGGTATCCATCCTTCCTGGGCATCCAATGAAAACGGAGAAATGCTTCAAAATGAGAAAAGGGTATTGGAAAAAATTGCCGGCAAAACCATTACAAAATCAAGGCAACATTTTATAAAAATGGATTTGCCTGAAACATACGAGCAGCTTTTGCGCAATGGCATTACCGGTGATTACAGTATGGGTAGTGGCAGCATCAATGGTTTTAGAGCATCTACTGCATCTGCATTTTATTGGTATAACTTAAAAACTGAGACGGTAACGCAACTTAAAATACATCCATTTTGCTTTATGGATGCCAATAGTTTTTATGAACAAAAATTTACCGTGGAGCAAGCTGCCGAAGAGTTATTGTATTATTACCGGCAATGCCGGCAGGTAAATGGCCAATTGATTACTATTTTTCACAATAATTTTTTGGGCAATGCAAAAGAATTTACTGGGTGGGCAAAAATGTATAAATCGTTTATTGCTCAGGTGAATGCGGCACAATAGTTTTTCTTGCTTTTCTAATGCTATAGTTTACCAGGAATACGCCCAGTATGGTAATAAAAGCACCTCCGAGTATATACCTGTTTAAGTTTTCTCCCAATAGCCATGCACCAATAAACATGGCAACAATGGGGTTGATATACGCATATAAAGTAGCAATAGCCTGCGGTAATTTTTTTAATGTATATAAAAAAGCCACAAAAGCAATAATAGAGCCAAATGTAGCAAGGTAAACTATAATGCCCCATGTTTTTAAGGAAATTTGACTAAAAGAAATGTGTTGGGAAAACAATAAAGACATGGCATAGAGCATTACAGAACTGATGAGCATTTGCCAGCCAAGGGAATAATAAGGGTTTAGCGTTTGCTTGGTTCTTGCTAAAAAAACACTTCCAAAACTCCAGCTGAGCATGGCAATTACAGAGAGTAGCAACCCCCAGCCATAATGTTTGTCTGCATTTACAAATGCATTTTCATACAGTACCAAACCTACGCCAAAAATGCCCAATACCAGGCCAAATATGGTAAGTGGAGGTATGTTTTTTTGTTTATAAAAAACTGCTTCAATAAGTACAACACTTAGCGGATAAAGGGTTCCAATTAATGCGCCCAATCCCGATGATATAAAAGTTACGCCCCAGGTACTAAAACCATTTGCGATAACAAATAATAATATGGACATAAGAAACAACCAACTGAATTCTCTGGCCGAAGGCAAAGGAAGTTTCTTGTAAAAAATAAAAAAACAAACCATGGCTAAACCGGCAATAAGCTGGCGAATGGCAGCCATTTGCAAAGCCGGCATTTCCATTACTGCGGCTTTGCTAAAAACCCAGGTAGTTCCCCATACAATGCTAGTTGTAAGCAAAGCAAGGTATGCCTTGGCTTTGGAGCTTTTACGAATTTTTTGAATGAGCATTTTTGATGTTAATGTTTAAAATGCCTCATGCCTGTAATTACCATTGCCAGGTTATTTTGCTGGCAATAGGTAATGGAGTCGCCGTCTCTTATAGATCCACCGGGTTGTATAAATGCTGTAATACCCGCTGTATGGGCAATTTTTACACAATCATCAAAAGGGAAAAATGCATCGCTGGCCAATGCAGCCTCGTTTAAATCAAATTTAAATTGCCCGGCTTTTTCTATGGAATGCCTCAATGCATCTATGCGGCTGGTTTGCCCGCAGCCCTTACCAATAAGCTGCTTGTTTTTTACCAATGCAATTGCGTTGCTTTTTAAATGCTTGCAAATAATATTGGCAAAAATTAAATCTTCTTTTTCTGCATCAGTGGTTTGGCGGCCACCGCTTTCTTTCCAGTCGCTATAGGTGCCCTTATCCGTATCTTGAATCAACAAGCCGTTCAATACCGTTTTCATTTGTGTTGTTGCATGTGGCTTTGCCAGCAACTGTAATATTATCCTGTTCTTTTTTGATTGTAATACCTTTAAGGCTGCATCATCAAAAGAAGGCGCAATAATTACTTCAAAAAATATTTCATTTATGGCTTCGGCTGTGGCTTTATCCAGCCTGCCATTGGTTACTAAAACGCCGCCAAAAGCACTTTCCGGATCGCCAGCTAATGCTGCATCCCAGCTTTCTTTGGTAGTTTTTTTTGCCGCTATACCGCAAACATTGCTGTGTTTTATTATGGCAAAAACAGTTTCGTTGCCGTTTTCAAATTCTGCCATGAGGCCAAGGGCTGCATCTACATCGGCCAAATTGTTATACGATAATTCTTTGCCATGCAACTGCAAAAAAAGTTCATTTAAATTACCATAAAAAACTGCCTGCTGATGTGGATTTTCTCCATAGCGCAATATCTTTTTTTCTTTGTTAAAAGGCGTATCTATGGCAATGCCGTTAAAATAAGAAGAGATGGCATTGTCGTAAGCAGTGCATACATCAAAAGCTTTTACGGCAAAATGTTTTCTTTGCTCAAGGTTTGTGGCTCCGTTTTGCGATGATAAAATTTCTACTAATAAAGTGTAATCATTTTTTGAAGCTACCACTACGGTGTCATTAAAATTTTTGGCAGCAGCCCTTATCATGCTTGGCCCGCCAACATCAATTTTTTCTATAATGGCATTTTCGTCGGTAGTGCTTTTTACCGTTTCTTCAAAGGGATAAAGATCAACAATTACCAAATCAATTTCTGGGATATTGTACTGCTTCATTTCGGCAATATGCTTTGCATCATTTCTCTTGCCCAAAATTCCGCCAAATACCAAAGGATGGAGTGTTTTTACCCTGCCGCTCAAAATTGACGGGAAGCCGGTAAGGCTTTCTACAGCAATTGCTTTAACGCCCAACTTTTCAATAAATTCCAGTGTGCCGCCGGTGCTATAAATTATAGAGCCCTGATTGTTGAGTTCATGTATAATATTTTCCAGCCCGTCTTTATAAAAAACGGAGATAAGCGCAGCGTTGATTTTTTTTTGCATAAATTTTTCTTAGAAACCGAATACATAAGCGCCTTGTTCGGGAACCGAATGGCAGTGCAAAGTTAAACTTTCGCACTCGCTCCTCCATTTGGCAATTTTCCACAACGGGTTTGATGCATCAAAAACTACTATTGTGGGCTGTATACGGCTTGTAACCTCCTTTACAGAAAGTTTTGGGCTTTTGGTAAATAATAAAATATCCACTTTTATTTTGGGGGCAGCAGAATCAACACTAAATTCCCTATTAACCAATAAAAGTGTTTTATTGCCAAATTTGTAAAGGTTTTTTTTGATGCTGAGGTTTGCAAACGGTACTGTGGATTCGTTTAATAACATAGAAACCCTGGCAGGCTTTAGGTAAAAGTTTTTGGGCAGGGCGTCTTGCAGTAAAATGCTGTCGCCCACAAAAAAATACTGGTCTTTATAAATAAAATCTATGGCGCTTTGCCTGCTCACATTGTAAATAATAATTTTTTGTTGCCGGTTTATTTCAATCCTTGCATAGATCATTAGTCCGGCATAAATACCCAAAAACAAAAAAGATAGTTTAAGCCAGGTTTTATTTTTATACAAAAGCCAGCAACATAGTGCCGTTACCAATGCATACAATATCCAGGTGCTGTAAGGGTTGGCATATATTTTATCAATAACAGAAAAGGAAAAGCTGTTGCACTTTTGAATAAACACATTCAATGCATAAATTGTCCAATGGCTTATTTTTCCCAAAAGTATGGCTACGGGTTCAACAGCCGCAAATAATATCAGCAGTATTTCACTATAAAGAATAATGGTAGATATGGGCACAGCAATAAAGTTGGTAAACAAAAACAAAGTGGGAAACTGGTGAAAATAATAGATGCACACCGGGAAAGTTAAAACCTGTGCTGCAAGCGTTACACTCATTAACGACCAGGCGCTTTGCAGTAATTTATTTTTTATAAACCATAGTTTATAAATGGGCTGTTGCAGCCACATAATTCCAAATACAGCCAGGTAACTTAATTGAAAACCTACATCCCAAAGCAGGTAAGGGTTCCAGCAAAGTAAAGTAAATGCCGAAGCGGCCAATGCATTATAGCCATTTGCCTGCTTAAAAAATGATTTTCCGCTAAGGATAAAAGTAAACATAACAGCGCTGCGCAAAACGGAGGCCGATGCGCCGGTAAGCAAAGAAAACAACCATAAAAAAGAAAGGATGAGGATAACAGATATTAATTTAGACCGTTTCATTAGCCCGGTTTTGGTAAATATCCAGAGTAATATGGCATAAATTAAACCCAGGTGCAGGCCAGAAATGGCAATAATATGTACCACGCCGGTATTGCTGTACGCCTGTACCAAATCTTTGTCCAGGTCTTCTTTATATCCTATGAGCAAGGCCTCGGCAATACCTTGTTCGTTTTTATTGCCGCCAATATATTTCCGAATGTTGTTTAAAATATAAGTACGGGATTGATAGATAAAACGGGAGAAAAAATTTTGATTGCTTTCATGGGTTTTCACATATTCTCCTGGCGAAATAAACGCCGTGTGAAATAGTTGCTGAAACGAAGTATACCTTTCATAATTAAAAGCGCCGGGGTTGCCGGAGTTACGTATCCAGGTGAGGGATTTATCAATAATAATTTTATCGCCGTAATACAGGTTGCTGTCAATAGTTTGGGAAAAGTATAAAAGTAATTTTCCACTTGCCGGTAATATTTTGCCATTATTGATTACCGCTTCTACAAGGGCGTCGGCTTTATAAGAATTTTTTTTGGGAACAAGCGGCTCGTTTATCTTTAACAGGAGCTTGCTGCTGTCGGTTAAAGAATGGCCATACCAGCTTTTTTGTTTGCTTTTATCGGCTTGCCAGGTGAGCAGCATGGCAGCAGATGCAATAAAAAAATAAATTAACAAACCCTGTAAAAAACGAAAAGTATACTTTAGGGAAACCGGTAAAAAGTAATAAAAGGACAGCGCTATGGAAAAACAAATTAGGCAAATGATGATGTAGCCCAGGCTAAAACCCAGGTACCATTGCAGCAGGATGCCTGCAATAAGCGGAAATAGCAACCGTATAAATGGGGCTTGTTTCCACAGCGGAAGATTATGGGTAGGTTGCATAACCTAAGTTACTAAAAGTTTTGAATTTTTGCTTTTTTATAACTATATAGAAATTACGGTATTAGGAGGTTAAATAACCCTGGTAATATTTTGGGAATTTTTTTACAAATAAGGCTTTAATTTGCCTCATTAATTTATTATTTTCACCTTGATTTTACTTTTACTTTGAGCTTAAAGCATGCATCTGTGTACATTTAATAAAAGTAAAAATCTGTTTAAAAAATGAAAAACCGCATATTCTTCCTCCCCGTATCCATTGCAGCCTTTTTGGCAATTACTGCCTTTGTACCATCGGGTAAAAAAATATTTTCTTTTGTAAAAGAAAGCAGGCCCGTGCAAGAAGGGAAGAATTATTATATTATTATTGATAAAAGCGATTATGAGTTGAAAGTATATGATGATGAAGGCTGGTATGCTACTTACCCAATAGTATTTGGTAGTAAAGATCTTGGCGATAAAATGCGTGAAGGAGATAAGCGTACGCCAAACGGGCATTTTAAAATTATTCAAAAAAGGATAAACCCCAAATGGGGTCCGCAAATGCTGCTGGATTATCCAACGGCTGAAAGCTTCAAAAAATTTAAAGATAGAAAAGCGCATGGTGAAATACCCAAAACGGCAAGAATAGGAAATGGTATTGCCATACACTCCACCCGTAAAGAAGAAGAATGGACCGTAGATAATTATTACAACTGGACCGATGGTTGCGTATCTGTAAAATATACCGAAATGGAAGAACTGTACAGTTATATACCGGTAGGTACGCCGGTTACTATTGAACCTTAATTTAAGAATTTATAAAAATGAGGTTGGCATCTCCATAACTTAAGAATCGAAAATTATTTTCCATTGCAAACTGGTAAAGGTTTTTCCAGTTGTTGCCTACAGCAGCAGCTACAAGTAAAAGTAAAGTAGATTGTGGCTGGTGAAAATTGGTAATGAATATTTGGGCAACCCGAAATTGATAACCTGGCGCTATTATCAATTGAGTTTGCGTAAACAAACTCGTTTTATTGTTCTTTTTAAGCCATAAAAGTAAATGTTCCAAAGCTTGTGTGCAGCTTAGGTTTGCATTGTTGAGTGGCGCTTCATAAACTTCCCATTGCCGAAGTTCTAATGTTTTTAAATTGGGTTGAAGGTAGGCTTTTACAGCAAGCCAGTACAATGTTTCAATGGTTCTTAAAGATGTAGTGCCCACAGCAGTAATGGCACCGTTTGCGGATTTTATTTTTTCAATAGTATCTACACTTACGTCCATCCATTCTGCATGCATATCATGTTGTTGCAAGGTAGCCGACTTTACGGGTTTAAAAGTGCCAGCGCCTACATGAAGTGTTACAAATGCCTGCTGGATTTTTTTTTGCGCAAAACTTTTTACTACATCATTAGTAAAGTGGAGTCCAGCCGTTGGCGCAGCAACCGAACCTTGCTGCAATGCATAAATAGTTTGGTAGCGGCTTACGTCTTCAATTTCTGTATGCCGTTTAATATAGGGCGGCAAGGGTACAACTCCTGCAGCTTCAATAATATCGGCAAAGCAATATTGACCAGGCGACCAATTGAATAATATTTTAAAACTATCGCCAGTTTTTTCAATAATTCTTGCTTCCAATACAATTTCATTTTGCTGTACTGTTATTTTTTTTTGTAATATTCCCTGTTTCCATTTTGCAGCAGCACCTACAAGGCATATCCATTGGCAGCTGCCCGTAGCTGTCATTACTGCGCTGTATTCATTTATTAATCCAAAAGGTTCTAAACAAAATATTTCAATTTTTTTTCCGGTGGTTGTTTCAAAAATCATCCGTGCATTAATCACTTTTGAGTTATTAAAAACTACCAGGCTTTTATCGGGGAGATGGCTGGTTATATGGCCAAAGCGGTCTTCTGTTATCATCCCATTTTTATAAATCAAGAGTTTGGAAGCATCCCTTTGCTCCAGCGGATGCAGTGCAATACGCTCTGAGGGTAAATCGTAAGTGTATGCTGATATGGAAATGAATGATGGGTGCATAGCAGGCATATTAATTTACTACAATGCACATTTTTCATGGTAATTCACTATTTGTATGGGCAGCCGCTCAAACTCATAGCCTTTATAATATTCACCAATATCATTCAGCACTTCGTTTACTGCATCGGGTGACGGCAGTGTAACTAATTTTTGCCTGAACTCTTTAATATTGGGCAAGCCTTTTAAATAATTGGTATAATGCCTGCGCATTTCATTTATGCCCACAATGGGGCCTTTCCATTCAACAGATTTTTTTAAATGGGTGCGGCATACCTCAATGCGTTCCTGCAGGGTGGGCGCAGGTAATATTTCGCTGGTAGCCAGGTAATGTTTTATTTCCCTAAAAATCCATGGGTAACCTATTGCGGCACGACCCACCATTATGCCATCTACGTCATATTTATTTTTATACTGTAAAGCTTTTTGCGGGCTGTCAATATCCCCATTTCCAAAAATGGGCATTTGTATGCGTGGGTTGTTTTTAACTTTGGCAATCAGTGCCCAGTCTGCTTCGCCTTTGTACAACTGGCAACGGGTGCGGCCATGTATAGTTAGTGCTTGTATCCCTGCGTCCTGCATACGTTCGGCAACTTCTTCAATATTTTTTGTGTTATCGTCCCAGCCCAATCTTGTTTTTACCGTTACAGGAAGGTTGGTGCTTTTTACCACAGCTTCGGTAAGGCGCACCATTAAATCCATATCTTTTAAAACGCCTGCACCTGCTCCTTTGCTCACCACTTTTTTTACAGGGCAGCCAAAATTAATGTCAACAAAATCTGGTTTTACGGTTTCACAAATTTTAGCGCTCAGGGCCATGGCCTCTTCATCACCTCCAAAAATTTGTATGGCAAAGGGCCTTTCTTCTTCGGTAAAATCCAGTTTTTTACGGCTTGTAATAGCATCCCTTATCAATCCTTCGCTGCTGATGAATTCACTAAACATTACATCGGCGCCATTGGCTTTGCAAACTGCACGAAATGGCGGATCGCTTACATCTTCCATAGGAGCAAGCAAAAGGGGAAATTCCGGTAAATTGATAGTGCCTATTTTGGGCATTAGTGCGTAACTTGTTGAATCAAAATTATTTAAAACAGCAAAAAATTGTTGTGTTATCTTGTGCTGCAAAATTACAAAAAAGCCATGGAGTATAAAAGTATCAAAGGATTTACCGGTTTAGGACAGTTGGGAATGTTGTTTTTGTTTTTGGGCCTGGGTTTTGTATTGGCAGCTATAGTGCAACTGGTAATTTTTGCACAAGCTTTGCCTCCCGGAGCATCTTTGATGGATAGTGGTGCGCTCATGAAGGTAATGAACGACCCTAATAATGTAAGTGCCGTAAGGCTTTCGCAGGTATTGGGTACTTTTTGCCTTATGTTTATCCCTGCTGCATTATTGAGCCTTATTGCCAATGGCAGAAACCCGTTTTGGCTGGGTTTTAATAAATACGTGAACTTCCGTCAAATAGCGCTTGGGTTTGCCATTATTTTTTTGGCCAATATTGCTGCAGGCCCATTGGAAGATTTGAGCAAAGCCATTGTTGCCAAATTGCCGGCAATGGATGCTTTGGCAAAAAAACTGGAAGACCAATATGCCGAGCAGGTGAAACTTTTGGGCAATTTAAAAAGCTGGGGAGCTTTTATTGTTGCCATTTTTATTTTGGCCTTTTTTCCGGCTATGTTTGAAGAGCTGCTTTTTAGGGGCGCTTTACAAAATATTTTAGAAAAATGGTGGAAGGCGCCATTGGCGGCAATTATAGTTACCTCTATTATTTTTAGTTGCATTCACATGAGTATCTATTTATTTTTAAGCCGTGCCATTTTGGGTTTTGTGCTGGGCTGGATGTTTTATAAAAGCCGCAATATTTGGGTAAATATTATTGCCCATTTTTTAAACAATGCTCTTGCACTTACCTTTTTATTTAGCGAGTATATGGCAAAAGGTAAAGTAAATTTAGATGCAGGAAATATTAAAGTGGCGTGGTGGGCAGGTTTGCTGGCTTTTTTGGCAATAATATTTTTGTTTAAGTTGTACGATATATTCTCTGCAGAAAACAGGTTGCGTATTGCAGCAAGGGAGCAGGCTTTAATTGCCGAAAAAAGCCCTTTTCAATCATTGGCCAATAATACAAGCGAATAAATTTGGCACTCAATAAAGCAGTTTTTAAAACCAGAACCATTTCGGCAATTGTTTTTGCCGCAGTATTGTTGCTGGGTTTGTTGTGGAACTACTGGTTCTTTATCACCCTTTTTTGCATAATACATTTTGGTTGCTGGTATGAGTTTATAAAACTGGTAAAAAAAATTTATGGCAACAAAAGTAATCCCTGTTATTTTTTTGGATTTTTGTATATCACTTTACCCATTTTAATGCTGGTTGACCTTGCAACTGGAATAAGGTTTTTTGCCCTAAACCATACACAGCAAATTTTTTTTAACAAAGTAATTCCCTGTGCCATAATTTTTTCTATTTGGATAAATGATACTATGGCCTACATTGTGGGATCGTTAATTGGCAAAACGCCATTTAGTAAAATTTCCCCCAAAAAAACTTGGGAAGGCACCATTGGCGGAATGGTTTTATGTGTGCTGCTGATAGGTATAGCTGCCCGGTTTTTACCTGTAGCCAAAGAAATGTTTGCGGTAAAACACTGGGTTACTGTTGCCATGCTTTGCGCCATTTTTGGCACGCTTGGAGATTTGCTGGAAAGCAAATTAAAACGTATGGCCAATGTAAAAGACAGCGGCAGTTTTATGCCCGGCCACGGTGGGTTTTTAGACCGCTTTGATTCACTGCTAATAGCAACACCTGCAGTATGGTTGTATCTTAAATTAATTGCACTGGTTGTTTAGTAGTTGCCAAATACATTTGTTCACTTAACTTTGCTCATCAATAAAATAAAGAAAATGACCATTCATGGCGAAGGATATAAAACCATTGCACTTTGTACACTTATTGTTGTGTTGCTAAACCTCTCCCTGTTTTGGTTTTTTGGCAGCACTTCAATGTGGCTTTGTATTGCGTTTTTAATAATTTCAATGGGTTTCCTGTTGTTTATTGTTTCTTTTTTTCGAATACCTTCCCGGGAATATGTATATGGCGAGCACCTTATTGTTTCGCCCTGCGATGGCAAAGTAGTAGTAATGGAAGAAACCTATGATGATGAGTACTTTAAAACAAAACGCTTACAGGTTTCAATTTTTATGAGCCCTGCAAATGTGCATGTAAACCGGAACTCATTAAGTGGCCAGGTTGTGTACAGCCAATATCATAAAGGAAAATATTTGCTGGCATGGAACCCAAAATCATCTACCGAAAATGAAAGGCATAGTGTAGTGATTCAAAAAGATAATGCAGAAGTATTGATAAAGCAAATTGCCGGGGCGGTGGCAAAGCGCATTGTTAACTATTTGCATATAGGCGATAAGGTAAAGCAAAATGAAGAATTGGGATTTATTAAATTTGGCAGCAGGGTTGATTTATTGTTGCCTTTAAATACCAGGATTAAAGTGAAGTTAAATGAAACCGTTAAAGGCGGCGTTTCGGTAATTGCAGAACTTTAAATTTAATTGTACAAATGAATATTGTTATAACCGGTGGCAGCCGTGGAATTGGAAAGGCAATTGCCGAAAAATTTAATAAAGCAGGCAATACTTTGCTGCTTTGCAGCCGTAATATTAATTTACTGGAATTAGCAGCAAGCGAACTGCAACAGAAAAATGCCGCTTCCATCAAAATTTTTGCCGCCGATTTATCCCAAACGGAAGAAGTGCTGAAATTTGCTAATTTTTGTTTGGAGCAGGGAACGCCGGATATTTTGGTAAATAATGCCGGCCTTTTTATTTCCGGAAAAGTACATAACGAAGCCGATGGCCAGTTGGAACGCATGTTAAATATCAACCTCTTTAGCGCTTATCATTTAACACGTGCCGTATTGCCTGCTATGTTTAAAAATCGTTCGGGCCATATTTTTAATATTTGTTCTGTGGCTTCACTGCAACCTTACAACGAAGGCGGCAGCTACAGCATCAGTAAATATGCTTTAAAAGGCTTTAGTGAAAACCTGAGGTATGAGCTAAGGGAAAAAGGAATAAAAGTTACGGCCGTATACCCTGGTGCAGTAATGACGGAATCGTGGACAGGCTTTGACAATAGCCAAAACCGCATTATGGAAGTTTCGGATATTGCCGAAATGATATATACTGCTTCCAAATTATCTGCACAGGCTGTTGTGGAAAATATGGTAATAAGGCCGCAGCTTGGGGATTTATAATATCCTTTAACAGTTTCTTACAATCATTTATCCTTATTTTAAAAAACCTGCAACAGGTATTGGGCTAAATTTGCATTTTGACCATGCAATTTTTATTTACAAAAATATTTTTATCGGGCTACTTAATTATCAATGCCTTTTTTTTACAGGCGCAAGTAAAAGTATCGGCAAATGTTTCTCCTGCTGTAATTTACCAAAATGAATATGCTACTTTTCGAGTGGTAATTGAAAACAGCAATGGCGTTCAAAAGGTTGCTCCACCAGATTTTAAAAATTTTTATTTGGTAAGCGGACCCAATGAAGAGTTTTGGGAGAGCTCATTAAATAACCAGCCTGCAAAAAAATATTATGCCGTAAGTTATATCGTTCAGCCTAAAGTATCCGGAAGGCTGGCTATTGGTATTGCCAAGGTAAAAGTAAATGGAGCAACTTATGCAACAACATCAAAGCAAATAACCGTATTAAAGAGTATTACACCTGGCAGTAATGCACAACAAAACTATCCTTTTACACAAGCCGATCCTTTTCAAAACAAAAAACCAGCAAAAGAAGAATTTACCGAATTTATTTTAAAAAAGGGAGATGATGTAAGTAAAAAGATAAGCAGGAATATGCAGCTTGTATTGGAAACCAGCAAGCAAACCTGCTATATTGGCGAGCCGTTGGTAGCAACCTATAATTTATATACCCGGTTAAAAAGCAACAGCCGGTTAGATAAAAGCCCATCTTTCAACGGGTTTTCGGTAATTGATTTGCAGCAGCCAGACGATTATGGGTTTGCGAGAAAAAAATGGGAAGGAAGGGAGTACAATGTTTATAGCATTAGAAAAGTACAGTTATATCCATTGCAATCCGGAAAATTTGAACTGGAGCCTGCAACTCTTTTTAATGAAGTACAGTTTTTAAAGCCCGAAGCTATAAACAATCCCGATGTAATCTATAATATGTACAACGGCGCAGGTGTAAACCCCGATGATATTATTACAGAAAACATAACCCTTTCCAGCAAGCCGGTAGCAATAGAGGTAAAACCATTTCCTGAAAAAGATAAACCACCTGATTTTAACGGAGCTGTAGGTGAGTTTGAAATAAGCGCTGCTGTTGAAAAAGAAAGTATTGCTACAGATGTGCCGGGCAAATTACTCATTGCAATTTCAGGAAGCGGAAATATGGAATTAATTACTGTGCCTGATGTAAAATGGCCTAAGGGTATAGAGGCTTATGAAGTAAAACTTAACGATAAATTAAATACATTGGCAGTACCCGTGAGCGGCACAAAATATTTTGACATTCCATTTTCTATTGCAAAAGAAGGCAATTATACCCTGCCTTCCATTCATTTTACGTATTTTGATCCCAATACTGCTGCGTATAAAAAAATTGCTACACAACCCATTGCAATTTCAGTTACAAAAGGAAATAGCACAAAAGGCATTTTTGTCGGCAACAATGCAACAGCAAAAGAAAAATTAAGCCCGCTCAACCAATTGTTTCAAAACAGGCCATTGGTGGTTACTATTATTGCTGCATTTATTATTGGCGGATTAATTTTTTGGCTAAGAAAGGAACAAAAAAGTGAAGAGAAAATAGAAGCCTTTAAAAGGGTAGAGCAAGCCCAACAGCGTAAGCAGGATGAAGAATTGCACCGGCTTTTTATTCAAAAAGCATCTCTTGTACAAAATGCATTAAAGCAAACAGAAAATTTTTTATACACAGGTAATTCCAGCGAATTTTATACAGCGCTCAATAAAGAGTTTAAAAACTTTCTTTCAGAAAAACTAGCCATTCACCGGGAAGAAATCAGCAGTAAAAAAATAATGTATACAATGGATAAAAAGGGCTTTAACAACGAGGTAATACTTCAAGCACAAAACCTGCTACAGGATATAGACAAGCAGGTTTATTCCCCATTGCCATCTCATGAAGGAAAGCAGGAATTGTACAGCCGTACCCAGCAATTTATACAATATTTAAATGGCTTTAGCAGTGCTGGTATTATTCGGTAAACCGGTAGCCAATACCTCTTACAGAATGAAAGTAGCGTGGGTTGCGGCTATCCTCTTCAAAATATTTTCTAAAGTTGAGGATAAAATTATCTATTGTTCTGGTTGTAGGGTATACGTTGTATCCCCAAACAGCCTGTAATATTTTTTCCCGGGTTACCACTTCGCCTTTGTTCTCTATCAATAATTTCAGCAGCATTATTTCTTTTTTAGTAAGCATTAACTTTTTTGCATTTTTTCCAAAAGCTTCCAGGGCTTTAAAATCTATTTTGTTTTTTCCAAAGCTATAAATTTCTGGCAGCGGTTTTTTTATGGCAATTTGCTCGCTTTTTTTAATTAGGTTTTGTACCCGCAGCAATAATTCTTCAAGGTTAAAGGGTTTGTTGAGATAATCATCTGCGCCTTTTTTTAAACCTAGTACACGGTCGGCGCTGTTGTTTTTTGCGCTAAGTATCAGTACAGGAATAAGGTTGCCAGTGAGTCTAATATTTTCTAAAACGCTGATGCCGTCAATTTCAGGGAGCATAATATCCAAAATAATTAAATCAAAATGCTCCTGCTGTACGGCTTTTAAAGCTTCAGCGCCGTTGTATGCGCTGCTTATTAAGTAACCTTCCAGCTCAAGGTTAAGCTTTAAGGCTTCCTGTAAATTTTCTTCATCTTCAACAAGCAATATAGAATATGGTTTGCCCTGCATGGTATTCAATAAAATTATATCAAAGGAATAGAAAAGGCAAAGATACTGCCGCCCTGCGGGTTATCGGTTACTTCAATTTTTCCTTTGTGTGTAAAAATGATATTTTTAACCAGGTAAAGGCCAAGCCCGGTTCCTTTAGCTTTTTTGGTAGCTTCATTGCCGAGGCGGTAATGTCGGTTAAAAATATTTTGCTTTTCATTGTTGGGGATGCCTTGCCCGTTGTCGGTTATCGAAAACAGTGCATTTGGCCCTTTTTTGGCCAGCATGATGCATATACTTTTATCTTTGGGAGAATATTTTAGGGCATTTTCCAAAAGGTTGTTGATGGTTATTTGCAGCAGTATGGCATCGCCATTTACTATTGTATTATCTTCAACAGATGCCAGAATTTCCCTTTCGGGATAGCGTTGCATATATTCCTGAACCAGTTTCTGGGTAATAGCAGCTATATCCGTTTCCTCCGGGTGGTACATATATCCTCCGGCTTCTATTTGAGAGGAGAATAAGAGGTTATTGCTTAAATCATTTAGCCTGTTAGCCTCCTGGAGCGTATTGTGGAGCAGGCGCTGCTGCCGGTTTTCATCAAGCTTATGCTTGAGCAGGGTTTCTAAATTTAATTTGGCAACGGCAATAGGCGTTTTAAGTTCATGTGTAATGGCCATCATAAAACTTTGCTGCTGTTGCGAATGTTTCAGTTGCCTCCTGATTGCCCTGAATACAAATACGGCGCCGGCAATTATCAGTAAAAAAAAAATGGAGCCTTCCCCAACATACTGGGCTACTTTTCTTTTTCTATCTTCTTCAATTGCCTTAAATTTTAAATCATAATTATAATCGCTTTTAATTAATTCGGCTTTACGTATGTTAACCATTATTTGGTTTTGTTGCATTAATGCAATAAACCACCATACCAGTGCTGCTATTATATAAGCAAGCAATACCCAATAGATAACGTAAATGCTTTTAATTTTTTTGGGTTTTGCTGTCATTGCAAAAAATTAATTTCTTTTATCGAGCCCCCACGAAAGTTTGTTACGGAGGGTTTGCAAAAAATTATTTTCATTAAGGCGTATGAGATTGATGCCGAATTCTTCTTTTTTTATGGCAATTTGCACTTCTTTGGGTACCGCTTCTTTGCGGCTGTCAAGGGTACAAAGGAAGCCATCGGTGCGGCCTTCAATTTCAAAGGAAACAATGTTGGTGTCGGGGATAATGATGGGTCTTATATTCAGGTTATGCGGCGCTACGGCGGTAATTACAAAACTTGCGCTATCGGGGAAAACAATGGGCCCGTTGCAACTTAATGAATACCCGGTGGAACCGGTTGGTGTAGCCACAATTAAGCCATCTGCCCAGTACGTATTTAAAAGTTCGCCATTTAAATAGGTATGGATTTTAATCATGGGTGAAGTGTCTTTTTTGTGCAATGAAAATTCATTAAGCGCATAAGGGGTATCGCCAAATAGCGGGATATTGGCATCAAGGTGGAGCAAAGTACGTTTATCGGTTACAAATTGCCGGTTTACCAAAGCCTCAATTGCAGAGTGCAGTTCTTCCTTGCCAATATTGGCCAAAAAGCCCAGCCTACCATAATTAATGCCCAGTACCGGTATGCCTGAATCTTTTACAAAGGTAACAGTGTCCAGCAAAGTGCCATCGCCGCCCAGGCTTATCATACAGTCTATACTGTCATCCATATCGGCGCTGGAGTTAAAGGTAGAGTAACTGCCTTTAATGTCAATTGCAGAATAAAACTGGTTAAAAAAATCCTGGAAAAATACAGGCTCTACATTTTGCTTTTTAAGTTCCTGCAAAAGAAGGCCAATTTCTTCCCTTTGGGTAATTTCCAAACCCCTGCTGTAAATAGCTATTCTCATATTTGTAACCGGTGCATTAGAAGCCTCCTGTTAAATGTAAAAATAAGCCCTTTTCGCCTAACTGGTTAAAGGAGTAGTCCAATCTTACGGTAACATCATAAAGCGTAATCACATCAAGGCCTACGCCGCCGGTATATAAAAGTTTATTGTTGAGCATGGCACGTGCATCCTGCTGGCTGTACACATAGCCTGCATCGCCAAATGCTTTGGCATAAAAAGAAAAAGGGATGTAAGGAACAATTTTGTTTTTTATTGGAAAGGGTATTTTAAAATCAAATATTTTTTTTCTTACTGTAAATTTTGCCATAGAGGCCACTGAGCCGTCTATCACATAATATTCAAGCCCACGCAAATTTAAATCGCCATAACCCAATGCCCGCCGGTTAATATAAGGCTGGTTAAAGGGTAATTTTATCCTGCTCCAAAGTTCCACACTGCCGTACCAGCCTTTGTTCATGTTTAAGTAACGGTTATAGGCTGCATCAATTGAAAATAAATTTACTCCTTCTTTAATACCCAATCCCCTTTTTAAAATATTTACTCCAAAGGTTTTTCCGGTTAAGGGATAATTAATGTTATTTACATTGAGGTAACTGTAATTGTAACTTAAATCAATAATGTTTTGATGCAATGAAGCATCATTAAAATAAAAAGGATTGTAATGTTTTACTACGGAATCGGCAACCTGCATATAGGTATAACCTGCCTGGTAGCGATGACGGCTAAAATATCCTTTTCTTGAACTGTAGTAGCCGTAGGCCTGAAAAGTATTTCTTACAAATTTATTTTGGTTATTGTATTGCAGTAATTTATTATTTGCTGATGTGCCGAAAGAAATTTCCCGGTTTTGGGTATAACCTGCACTAAAACCAAAGCCTTCATCCAGCTTGCTGTTACTGTATGGTGCAGAATATTGCACAGCAAAATTGCGGGCATACCCATTCAGTAATATAAAGCGTAATTGGTCCCTTCTGCCACTAAAATTATAATGTACAAAACGTAGCCCGTAAATAACCCTGCTGAGGCTATAGTTATAAATATTTGCCCATTCATTAAAGTTCCTGTCTACCAGTTGAAATTGTGGGGTAGGGTAGAGGTACCATTTTTCTCTTACAGTAACATAAATATCAATAGTTGAATTTTCTTTAAAAACTGGCTGAACCATTACTTCGGAAAACAGGTTGGTATTATAAATCAGCTGCCGTGAAAGTTCAAGGTTGATGGCAATATGTGGGGCATAGGTATATTCTCCTGCCTTAAATTTCATCTCTCGTTCAATAATATATGATTTTGTTTTTTTGTTGCCGGTAATAATAATTTTCCCCACTTTTAGTTTTGCGCTGTCTGTAGATGGTTGGGTGGATATTTCCTGCGGAGCCATAATTATTTCCTGGGCAACAACGGCTGGTGTAAAGCCAACAAGAAACAAGAGTAAGAAAAATTTCATGCAGCAACTGATGCTTTAAATATCAAGGTACTTCATTAGATGGTTATAATTGCTGTCAATTTCATTTTCAAATTTTTCACTGCCATAGCTATACAGTACATCATATTCATGCCGTTCAAATGAAGCCACCAACGGGGCAATTTCCCGGTGGTTTACATGCAGGGTTACGGTAAAAATACCGGTGCTGTGGTCGGTTTGTGTATTCAGGTGAAGGATGTGGCAATCGTTGTTTTCTACCAGCCTGCTTATTTCTGAAATGCTAAACTGCGGCCGTTCCATTTGCAAAACAATAATGCCGCCTATTTCATATGCACCGGCAAAATTCCCCATTATTTTCAAAAGGTCGCTTGTGGTAATGGCGCCAAAATATTCTCTTTGCTGGTTCACCACAGGCACAAGGCTACTGTCATGTTTCAAGCTGAACTCCACGGCATTTAAAAAATGGATATCGTTTAAAATGGCATCCTGAATAAAATATTTTTGAAGGCCATCTAGTGTGAGTTGCTCGTCTTCCTGATCCAGCAGGTCCTCTTCGCTCACAAGACCAAGAAATTTTTTTTCCAATACAACCGGCAAGTGGGTTACACGGTAATCGTTGATTAAATGTAACGACTTTCCAACCGTATCGGTAAGCTGTAGCTGGGGTATATTTTTATTAATATGGTCAATAGTTAGCATATTGCTAGTTTGTAACGAGTTTTACAAGTTAGATATTGTTTTAAAGCAAATTGCTTATTTAACAGACAAAAATTTTTGTTAAACCGTTGCAGCAGGCGTTTTTAATTTTGTAAGGAAACCTTCCAGTATTTTATTAAACTCTGCCGGAACTTCCATCATTGGTGCGTGGCCGCATTTGTCAATAAAATGCAATTCGCTATTGGGGATTAAGCGGTTAAACTCTTTGGCAACAAAAGGGGGTGTAATGGTATCGTTATTTCCCCAAATAAGGCAGGTAGGTTGTTTTATCTGGTTGAGTTCTTCTCCCAGATTGTTTCTTATGGCGCTTTTAGCCAGGGCAATTATTTTAATTACTTTTAACCGGTTATTCGTTATTTCAAAAACTTCGTTTACCAATTCATCTGTAGCTATTGCCGGGTCATAAAAGGTAAGGGCTGTTTTATTGCGGATGTATTCTTTATCTCCTCTTTTGGGATAGGTGTCGCCCATACCGCTTTCAAAAAGGCCTGAACTGCCGGTAAGGGTTAATGATTTTATCCTTTCTGGGTGTTTTAATATATGTACCAGGGCTACATGGCCGCCCAATGAGTTGCCTAATAGGTTGATTGAGGTATAATTCCTGTTTTCGATAAATTTATGTACAAATTTTTGCAGCCCTCCCACCGATGTATGTAACAAATCCAAATCGAGCAGCGGCAACATAGGCACCACAACTTTATAGGATTTATTAAAATATTCAATTAAGTGTGCAAAATTACTTAAAGCGCCAAATAAGCCATGTAGCAATAGCAAGGGTTCTCCGTTTCCTTCTTCTATATACTTAAATTTCCCGTCTTGTTTTATTTCGTAAATCATCAATCAATAATAAATAGATATGGTTTAATTTAAGCTAAAAATACTCTAATTAACCCAAAACCCCATCTTCAATTTTATTTTGCATGGGTAAATTAGTGATTTCTATGTTTCCTGCATAAAATATTATACCCCTTATCGCTTTTTTCAGGATGGGTGAAATAAAAATAAAATAGCCTGCTGTAAGTTTTTTAGCCTGCTTATTTAAACATTTATTTATATGAAAAAAGCCTTCCATTACAGAAGGCCTTTTAATTGAAATGGGGGTTTAACTATTGTTTTATAAAACGAATAACCTGTTTTTTATCTTGTTCCATTATTTCTCCTGCATACAGGCCTGCCGGCAGTTCATGCACATCCGCAGAAACCTGGCCGGAGCCATTGAGCAGGCTTACTTTTATAAACTGCCCCTGCAAATTGTAAATTTTCAATTTTGTATTGGAGAAATTAATATCGGTATTGAGGGTAAGTTCGTTCCTGGCCGGGTTTAACGGTATGATATATCCGTGCTTTCCGAAGTCAATCATTTTAATTGCTGTAAAAGTTGCTTTGCCATCAAAATCAACTTGCTTGAGTTTATAATAATTTTTTCCGGTAAAAGGCTGTACATCTACGTAGCTATAATTGCCGGAATTAGTACCAGAGCTGTTAACAAAGCCCAGCGATTGCCAGTTAAATGCATCCTGGCTGCGTAATATTTCAAAACCCTGGTTGTTTATTTCATTTGCTGTGCTCCATTTAAGTAATGTTCTGCTGCTTTGCTTACTTGCGGTAAATCCGGTAAAGTTTACAGGAAGCGGTGAAGCATTATTTCGTTTGTGTTTCAGCATCCAGTTATATACGTTTTGATCGGCAAATCCGCTATATCCATACTGGTTAAGGTTCAGGCTAAAGCCATGTGTAAGGTCGTGGCCGGAAATACCATAATAAATAATTTTCGCTGCTATAGGTGTACCGTTTACGGTGTTGGTATTGTCCACAAAATAATTGGTATTGCTTACTGGCACTACATTATCATAATTGTTATGCAATGCCAGTACGGGTAAGTCTGTTGCAGCCATATTTTGGCAAAATGTGGCATTGGGCGACCATGCACCAGCACCGGGTACAATTGCTGCAATCCTGTTTGAATAAGTTGCATTGTCACCCACATATGCCCATACAGCGCCGCCACCCAGGCTAAACCCACTTAAGTAAATGCGGTCTATATCTACTTTGTAATTTTCAATTATATAGTCAAGCATAGTGTTGATGTGCCCACACCATGGGTTGGTTGTAAATTGAGGTGTTATTACTATAAATTTAAAATCCTGACCACCTACGTTAAATGAAGTGGGCCAGGTACCACCGTTTATAAGGTTTGCAGGGCCATGGCGCAATACCGTACTTAAGTTAGTGGTGCCATTTCCCAACTCTCCAATTCCGGGAATAAATACAATAAGGGGAAATTTTTCACTTGGATTATTATTATAACCTTGTGGCAAGTATTCATAATAACCATTACTTACGGGGCAGGTGGTAACACCCGGCTTTGCCGTAAACGATTGGGCTATACTTACTAAAGAAGCCATAAGGTATCCCAGCAATAAAGTGTAGTGTTTTTTCATAGTAAATATTGGCTTTTGTTAACCAGTATAACTTGAAAATATTGGTTTTATTGTCCTGAAATGCTCGTAGTTATTGGTATTTCAGAAAAATTAATAAAGGGATAAAGTTGAACAGTAGTACCAATTTCGGTGGGGGATAGAAAGTTTACTATAAGCAACTTATAAGGCCTGTTTTTGAAAAAAATTCTGTAGTTGGGTAAAAGCCCCTTTGAACAGGGGAATTACTTCGCCTATACCATCAATTATCATTGGCGCCAATGGATATAGCCTTGAATAAGATTGTGAATTTTCTATGTACGATTGGTTGATGAGGTGCATTTGTGTGCCATAAAACAAAAAAACACTAAAAAGGATACAATATATCAATACATAAAAAACTATGCCGCCTATACGGTTTAGCCAGCCGAGCATTAAGGTTTCTACAACTGTTTGAAGCATTTTTGCCCCGATATTAATGGCAATAATTACCACAATAAACACAAGCATAAATGAAAAAAAAGGGAGCCATTTACCTAAAGAGGGGAGCTGTACCGCTAATTTTTCTGATGCCACTGCTGAAAATTTTAATGCTGCGGCAATTCCTGCAATAAATGAAATAATAGAAAATAAAGCAATGATTAAACCTTTGCGGTACCCTTTAATGATTCCTGTAAGCAGGAGCATAAAAAAAATAAGGTCTAAAAACATGCCTTTGCTTCTTTAAGGTGATAAAAGCTCTTTTACAATGCCCGAAATAGTTTTGCCATCTGCTTTGCCGGAAAGTTGTTTGGAAGCTACACCCATTACTTTACCCATATCTGCAGCAGTGCTTGCGCCGGTTTGGCTAATAATATTTATAACTGCGGTTTTTATTTCTTCTTCCGTTAATTGTTTGGGCATAAATTTTTCTATCACTTCCATCTCTTCTTTTTCTTTTTGGGCCAGGTCGTTGCGGCCTTGCCGGGTAAAAATATCCAGGCTATCTTTACGTTGCTTCATCATTTTTTGTAAAAATTTTTGTTCCGTTGCTTCATCTATTTCACCACCGGCTCCCGGTTCTGTTTTGGCTTTAATAATTTCTGCTTTTATTGCTCTAAGGCCACGTAAAACAGCATCGTTTTTTGATTTCATGGCATCTTTCATTTCTGTCATAATTTTTTGTTCTAAAGACATAGTGTAAAGGTTTTACTGTATTTAATTAGTTTGAAAAATGTTTTCTTAACCGGCAGGTTTCATAAGCGTTGCTTTAAATTTTTTATCAAAATCCCCGGCAAATTTTTTTATTTCTTCGGTTAATTCATTTTGCCCTGTGGCTTTTTGAAAAGTTTCTGCCAGGGTAAAAAACATCTGGTAAACAAAATCCCCCATTTCATCCACCATCATGTCTTTTGTCCACAAATCAATTTTAAAAGTATTTTTTTCTGTACCGTCCCAAAAGCCAAGGCACATGGCTTTGGCCCTTTGCAGTTTATCAGAACCCGTTTCACTGGCCGACCAATTGATTTGCTCGGGTAATTTTTTATCATCTAAATGAATGTCTATTTGTATAGAAGATTTTTGCATAGAAAAATTAATTGTAGTCGGCAAAGTTAAGGCAATTCAGGCACCCGGCAGGTTACTGTATGGCTTTAAATAGTATTGAGGATGCATTTTTCCAGTTATACAGCTGGGTATGTTCTATACCTTTTTGGGTAAAATTATTTTTTAGGGATTCGTTTTTATAGAGTTCAGATAATTGCTCAGCCAATCCGCTTTCTCCTTTAGCAGCATATATTGCCGCTTCTCCAAATGCAGCAAAAGTGTTGTTATTTTTATAGGTTAGCAGCGGAACGCCACATTTGAGCGCATAAAGGCCAAAGTTGCCTGTTATAATTTTTTCGGGCAGGTAAATAAATGCATAAGCCGAAGCAACTATGGCCGAGCACTCCAGGTCGCCGGGCCCATTTATTATAATTACATCTTCTTTAAAACGGTAAGTAGGCAAATTGGGAATTGCATTTAGCCCTGTTAAGTGATGTAAAAGCAGTGCCAGTTTCATTTCGGATTTATGCCATTTTTTAAAAATACTGAAGGCTTTGAGCAAATGGATAATATCCTGTTGGTTCCCGGCGGATACGTTGGCGGCAAAAAAATCCTTTTCATTGCTGTACTTTTCTTTTACGATTTGTTGTTCTATATCATTTATTGCATGGTAGCAGGAGTTGATGCCAAAAAAAGTGGTTTGTATATTTTCAATTTTTGGAAATTGAACTTTCAATTGTTGTTCTAATACCGGGTTGGCAGTTAATACCATAGCGGCTTTTTTGAGGAAATACCTGAAAAACCTTTTACGGTAATTTTTAAATGAAGCATAATTTATTTTATCGTCGGTAAACCATTCGGGCAACAGCATTATTTGTTTGATGCCTGTTTTAAAAGAAAGCACTGCGTTTTCAGAAATAAAAATGTCTGCATTGGCTTCCTTTAGCAGGCCGGGTAATTTATAATTGTACCAGTAGTGCAGCAGTATGCTGCTTTTAATTGCAGGGGAAATAATTTGTACCATACAGTTGCCGGGTAACTTTTCTTTATAACCTGTGCTGCTAAAAAAAACTATTTTTATATTGGGGTTTTGTTCAGCAATGCGCACCAGGCATTCTGCAAGATGGGCTGTGGGCGGGTAAAAAGAAAGAATGTGCGCCGCAATGGTCATAATATATTATTAGCGAAGCCTTTTTAATTTTACGGTTTCTATACGGGTATTGCTTACACTCAAAATGTCAAATTCAAAGTTGCCAATTATTACTCTTTGTTTTTCTTTTGGTATAAAGCCGTTGTGTTCAATAATATAACCTGAAAGTGTTTCGGCTTTTTCTTCTCCGGTAAGCCCCAGCTCATATTTTTCATCTATAAAATCCAGTTCAATGCGCCCACTGAAAATATATTCATTCTCGGAAATTTGCTTGTCTACAAATTCTTCCACATCATCATACTCATCTTTTATTTCCCCAAAAATCTCTTCCAGTAGGTCTTCCATGGTTACAATGCCGGCTGTGCCGCCAAATTCATCTACCACCCAGGCAATGCTCCGGTGGTCTTTACTGAATTTGCTCATGAGGTCGGTTGCACTCATGGTTTCAGGCACCATGGAAATGGGCATTAATATTTTTTGAACAGATTCAGGCTGTTTGAACAAGTCGAGGTGGTGAATGTACCCCACTATATTGTCAATATCATTCTCGAAAATTATTAAACGGCTAAGTCTTTTTGCAATAAAAATTTGCCTGATTTCTTCAAAAGGTGCATGTAAATCTGCGGCTATAATTTCCCTGCGTGGCACCAGACATTTACGTAGTTTGGTATCGCTTAAAGAAAGAGCATTATCCAAAAGTTCTTTATTGAATTCAGATTCTTCTTCTTTTTCTTCTGCGGTGGCCATTTTCATGGTGCCCATAAATTGTTCAAGGTCTGTTTTGCTTAAAGGCTCCTGGTTTTTTCTTAAGCGCACATTCAGTATGGTTTTTAATATCCATTCAGACAGGCGAACAAATAAAGTTGCTACAGAGGAAAAAATATTAAAAATGAAACTGGTGATATAGCTAATGATGCCATTGCTGATTACGCTGTTGTTCCTGGTGCGGAAATACGCTTTAAACACAAATTCTACAATAAGAAAAATTGAGGTAGATAAAATGGTTTCCACTAAAAGCTTAATCCATTTTACGTAGGCGGTTGCGCTTTGTGGAATGTGGCGTTCGATCCATTGCCATACCGGGAAGAGCATATCACCCACAAGTAATCCATAAACTACCAAAAGTACATTTATGGCAACCAATATGGTAGTAATAAAATGTGCCGGCCTTTCGGCATACCTGCTCCATAGTTTGCCACTGTAAGTGCCTTGTTTTTTATTGAGTTCAATAGATAATTTATTGGCAGAAATAAAAGCAATTTCTATACCCGATAAAAAGCCCATAAACAGCAATGAGATAATAATTGCCAAAAGTGCGATTGGATCCATACAATAAAAATAGCTAAAAATCCTCCATTTCTTTAGTTCACCACTTTGTTAGCGCAACTGCTGCTGGCAAATGCTTCGGGTTTTGCTTTAAATGCAAATCCCATACCCAGTATGTAACCCATGGCTTCCCTTAGCGCTTCGTTACTTTTAAAGTGCGGATTGGTGTTAATGTCGGCATGAACTTCCATATCAACATTGTATTCGGTAAACAAGTTGCACAGTTCATACGCAATTTCAATGCTTTTGGCAACCTCTACCAGCATGCGCTCTTTAATACTGTACCGGTGCAGTGTTTTTTCGTTGTGGATAAACATAAACCCACCGTGGCCTTCCCTCAAAAAAACAATTACAGTGGCAAATTCGGTTTCCCTGCTTTTTACCTGGCTGTCGGTTCCAATACACACTTTTAGCCTGAAGCCATTTGCAGTTTCTCTTTTTATGGCGTTTTCTACGGCATCTTTAATGGGTAATTTCAGGTTGTCACCATTGAATTTTCTCCAGAGCATAGTGTATTCAGTTTTTTAAATTTACCTATTAATTTAAAGAAACCAATAAAATATACTTCAGCATTGGGCAAAACTGTGGATATGTAGATAAAATTTTTTTTTGCTTCGCCTGCAATTAAGCCATAGAAAAGCTAGAAATAGAAAACCTCCCCTGCATTTTTTGCCCGGTAAAAAAAATCAATAAAAATAAAAAAAATTATTGCAAATAAGCGGCTTCAAACCTTGCTAATGGGGCCATCCTTGCTTTATTTAAGAATAAAGTATCGCCTACAAGGTTATAATTATCTGCCGTATTTAATACATTAAAAAAATCTGTTTCGTAATGGGCGTCTATGCAAGCCCTTTGTGTAGCTGCGGTATTTAAAAAACGGATGCGGCTTGCAGCTTCATTTAGCTCATATTTTCCAAATAAAATATTGCAACCACCATAACCTTTTACGGTAGTATCGGCTTCATTGAGGATAAAGTAAGCAGCCTGGGATTTGTTTGGTGCAGTAACTGGTTGCCGGTTTAATTCTTTTAAAACCCAATATTTATTGGTAATACCGTTGCTGCTGATTTGTTTAAAAATATATTTATCGGCAAGTGCGCCTGTAACTTTATCGCCTGTTTTATCTAACATGGTTATGGCGCTTGTAGATATATGAAATAAAGTGGTATCCGCTCCCTCAATCAATTGAATGGTAGTGTTGTCGGCAATTGCTATATTTCCCGATCTGTAAAATACCGTATCTTTTTTGCCAAGGTATTTGCTCCACTCTTCAAAGCTGTTGTCTTTTTTAAGATTGATTACGGTTTCTATGCCTTCACAATCTGCACAGGGCGTAATGCTTTTATAATAACCCCAATTGATGTTTAAGGTTTTTGCAACTATGCCTGAATCTTTTTGGGTAACTGCTTCTGGGCTGGATTTATTGGGCGAACAGGAAATAAAAGAAAAGACAGATAAAACTAAAATGGATATGCTGAGGACAGGGTATCTTTTCATGGTTAAAAAAATGAGTAATATTTTTTAATAATCAACAAAGGTATGATTAATAAAAATAAAAAGAGGCCGGTCCCTAACACCGGCCCCTAACTTACACATGAATCTACCTTACTGTCTTAAAATTCTTTCTGTTTGTTTTAGGTTGTTGCTGATGAGCTGTAGGACATAGATGCCTGAAGGTTTTCCTTGCAGGTTAATATGGTTAAGGCCGTTTTTGCCATTTCCTTTCATTATTAAACGGCCATTGGCATCATATAAAGCGTATTGAAAATTCTCCGGTGCATTTACTAAAAGATCGTTTTGTGCCAGTGTAGATACCTGGAACGATGGCAATTTTTCCGTTTTCCTTAATGCTATTACATTGCTATACGCCTGTTGGTCTATTACTGAAACTACATTCAACCGGTAATAAAGTATTTTGCTCTTCCAGGGTGTATAAGAAAAACTACGGCTGTTATAGTTGGTTAAAGTAAGCGTTGTAAAATTTATACCGTCTTCTGATACTTCCAATGTTTGCATTTTAATGGGTTCGTCGGCAATAATGTTCCAGTTTAAAATGTGTTTATTGTTTTCCGATTTTCCATTTAGCGCAATACTTCTTATGGGCAATGCACCTCTTACTGCTGTGAGGGTATAAGAGCCAAGGCTGCCGTAATCGCTTACATTGCTATTCCCCGTTCCGGAAATTAGAATATAGTATTGGCCTGCATTTAATGTGGTATCAAATAATACATTCATTTTATCCATCGGGTTATAAGTTTGTATTAAAGTTTTGGATGCATCGTATAATTTTACCATTACATCCAGGTTGGCGCCGGTATTATTTTCATTGAGGCCAAATGGTTTTGCTTCAAAGTGAAAAAATGCTTTTGCCGCCATAGTGAAACGAAATGCATCTTTATCTACATTATGGCTTATCACTCCTTCGGTGGTAAAATTATTTGTGCCTGCATTAAAAGTATTTTCATCAAGCACTTCATTATAGTCATCGTTTCTGTATACAAACCCATTTAAAGAAACAATGGTGGTAAGGTTGTCTTGCGTACTGGTACAGCCATAAGGCGTAGGGCCATCGTTCCAACCGGTCATATTGCTATAGTAGCTGTTGCCCATTACCGGCGCCCAGCTAGTTTCTCCTGTACCGGCGCCTAGGCTATAAGTTTGCGTTAAATTACAATTATTGTCATACGCCGATTGGTGAGCAAGGCCAAGTGTATGGCCGCTTTCGTGGCTGCAACATTCTGCAATAAATTTGGGGTTATACAAAAGCCTGTCTGTAAAAACAAAACCAGGCGTGTCGTCTCCCCAGGTAAATGAGCCGATATATGAAACACCTCCAACTCCTGTGTACCAGTCGCTGGTAGGAGTAACAATAATACGAATGCGGTTGCCTACCGGCGCTGCTAAAAAAACCGTAGAATCGGTGGTAATATTTATATTGAAAGGGCGAAAATCCTCAGCCACCCTGTTATACACTTCGGTAATTTGGGTTGCATTTAAGCCACTGGGCGCACATTCAAAATATGCGCCGTAACGCCAGCCTGCAGATTGTACGCTTTGGCCGTCAAAATCAATATAAATTGTAGCCTGGGCAGTTGACCAACTGCTTAATTTGGGCGCCTGTGCATGGGCAAGGGTTGCACAAAGGGCAAATATTATTAAGGTAAAGTTTTTCATTGTGTCAGAATTGAGTTTTTCGGAGATGGTGTTTAGTGGATATTACAAGGCTCAAAAATTTTATCTGTTTGTGTTTTTTTCAATTTATAACTACCCAGGCTTTCTCTTTTTATTTCAAACCCATCAGCAGCGCCAGGGTTTATGATTCTTCCGCTAAAGGTTACTATATTATCGGCATTGGTTGTTTTAGCCAATTGCAATAAAGTATTTTGCCAGGTTGTAGATTTAATAATGATGATACGCAGGTTTTCATATTTTTGAACATTACTGATAACTTTGCCTGAAAAATTAAAACTTTGTCCGAGAGGAATTGTAACCGATTGGCCGGCATTGTTTTGAAAAGCCATCCTGATGGCGTTTTCATCTATATTAATGATGGAAGGATAGTTGGCAAAAATTGCCGGTTTGGTTGATTGTGCTTTACTTGTGGATACAATAAATAAAAGCAGCACCAGTAAGGCAAATACAGGCTTTTTCATAAATATTGGTTTTAGGGAGAATTAGGTATTCTCGTATCTAAAACGCAATATTGATTAGATTATTATCTGAAAGGTTAAAATTAATAAGCACCGGTGCTCAATAAAACCAGGGTACAGGCTTCTAAGGTTTTTATGCCTTTTTTATGGGCAAGTTCTTCCAGCTCAGGATTTTCTGTACCGGGATTAAAAATGATACGATGGGGTTTTAAGGAAAGTATATAATCGTAATAGGGTTTTTGATTGGCAGGGTTCAGATATAAGGTTACTGTATCTACATCAGATAATAGAGGCGTACCGGTAATTATCGGGCTGTCATTTATTTGGTTTGGCCTTCGTCCGATTGCCGTAACTGCATGGCCAAATTTTTTTAATTTATTAACGGCAAGGAAGCTGTATCGCTCAGGGTTGCCAGAAGCGCCCAGCACAACAGTATATTTTGATTTAGTCATCGGTTAAAAATCTTGCTTTTAAATCCTGCGTAGGTACCATACAACTTTCTTTTTTGCCAAACCATTGATACCTGTTTCTGGCAACAAAGTTATACACAATATTACGGATGCCGGCTGGTACTATGTTAAAAACAACAGCCAGCTTTACCAGCCCGCTTAAATTTTTTGCCACTTTTAATGCAGCAGTAGATTGACTGTATGCCTTATTATTCTCAATAAGTAAAAACGAAGAGTATTGTTTTAGCGGAAGATTATATTGTTGCAAAAGTTTTTGCCCGGCTTTACTTTGAAAAGCAGCAAACCTGTAAACTTTCTCCTTGTCGTGTTTAATAATAAATTGTACGGATCGGTTGCAAAGGTTGCAAATGCCGTCAAAAAGTATAATGGGTGAACTGCTTACCATAAGTTAGTTTGAAAATATTATTTTAATATTTTCATTAAGGAAGCGGTAAATTTATTTTCTTCTGTCTTTACCATTATATCCAGCATCGTTCCTGCCTGTGTACCTAATTTTTTCATATTGCTTATTACTGCTAAAAACTGCCTGGTGTCTTTATCTTTAGTATCGCCATCAATTTTTTCCAGTTGCGATAGTAGTTTTAGCATAGGATCCAGCTCCCTTTTTTTCTTTCTTTTATTATATGTGCAGCCATTTTCCAAATATCTTTTTCTGTGCTAAAGTGTTCTTATCTTTCTCCATGTATAATCACCCTGTTTATTAATCCCCAGCCAATAAGTTGCCTGATGTTCATATTTACATTACCACGGCATATGTTGAGTTGTTCCATAATAGAATCCTGGTTGAGTGGCGTAACATTTACCAATAGTAAAGCATGTATTTGGGCTATGGTATGGTTAATACCCCATTGCTCCCCAGTTATTGATGAATTGCTTTTTGGCTTCGGTTAATTTCATAAACCAAAACTAAATACAAGTTCATAAATTTCAAAAAAAATTGAAAATATCGAAATGTATTTTCTCCGGGTAATAGTGTCCCCAATATTTTACCTGCTCCGAAAAAAAAATGATAAGAGTTGGCTCTTTATAGATTACACCAGCAGAGTTACCGGTTGCTCCATATAAGCTTTGAGCGTTTGAAGAAAAGCGGCGCCAACAGAGCCATCTACACTTCTATGGTCGCAGCTTAATGTAACTTTCATAATATTGGTAACGCCAAAACCATCGGCTTTTTTAACTACTACTTCTTTTATTCTTCCTACAGCAAGTATGGCGCTGTCGGGTGGATTGATGATGGCAGTAAACTCATCAATATCCATCATACCAAGGTTTGAAATAGTAAAAGTGTTGCCGCTAAATTCGTTGGGCTGAAGTTTTTTGTCTTTGGCTTTTCCATAAAGCATTTTAGCTTCTGCAGCAATTTGCGATAAGCTTTTTTGATCGGCAAAGCGGATAACAGGTACAATTAACCCATCGGGCATTGCCACAGCCGAGCCAATATGTATATGATGATTTTGGCGAATAAAATCCCCCATCCAACTGCTGTTTACATCGGTATGCTTGCGTAGCGCAGATGCCGATGCTTTTATGAGCATATCGTTAAAAGAAATTTTTACAGGGCTTACTTCATTCATGGAAATACGGGCAGCTATAGCATTGTCCATATTTATTTCCATGGTTAAATAAAAATGAGGGGCGCTAAATTTACTTTCTCCAAGCCTTCGGGCAATGGTTTTTCTCATTTGAGAAACGGGTATATCTGTAAAGCCTTCCTGGGTTGCAGAATTAAATTGAGGCACCACTAAAGGTGCGGAAGATAGTGCAGCTGCAGGAGCAGCACCGGGAACAAAACTGTCAATATCTTTTTTTATGATTCTTCCGCCATCGCCGGTTCCGTTTACGGCAGCAAGGTCAATCCCTTTTTCGGAAGCCAATTTTTTGGCCAGTGGGGAAGCTAAAATTCTGCCATTGTGATTTGTTGTTGTAGCAACAGGAGCTGCTGCTATATGAGCGGCAGTTGCAATTTCTTCTTTTATTTGGGTATGCACAGGTGCTGCTTGTGCTCCAGATTTTAAGTAGGCAACATAAGCGTTAATGTCGGTACCGGCTTTTCCTACAATGGCAATTACTTCATTTACTTTAGCTGCATTGCCCGCTTCAACACCTTTGTAAAGTAAAGTGCCTTCTTCATAGCCTACTACTTCCATTGTGGCTTTATCGGTTTCTACCTCTGCCAATACATCGTCGCTTTTTACTTTATCGCCTACATTTTTATTCCAGGCTATTAATTTTCCTTCGGTCATGGTATCGCTTAGCAATGGCATGCATATTTCTTTTGCGCCTTCAGGTAAAGATACATTTGTGGTAAGCGTTGTTTTTTCTGTTGGGGTGGCTATTATTGTTTCCTGTTTTGATGGAGCAGGTTTTTCTTCTAAAATAGATTTAATATCTTCTCCCTGCTTGCCCACTATAGCAATTACCTGGTTTACCTGCGCAGCCTGGCCTGCAGGAACGCCAATATGCAATAAAACGCCATCTGCATAACCTACTACTTCCATAGTGGCTTTATCGGTTTCCACTTCTGCCAATATATCGTCGCTTTTTACTTTATCCCCTACTTTTTTGTTCCAAGCCACAATTTTTCCTTCGGTCATGGTATCACTTAGTAAAGGCATGCGTATTACTTCCGCCATAAAATATAATTAATTCTGCTATTAAGAGGCCCGAAATTAATGCAAAAGGGGCAATTTTCAGCCAATAGAATTTTTTCGTTAAAATCCTAATCCAATTCCAGCTTTAGCTTTTCCTTTAATATCTTAATATTGGGAAATTGCTCACTTAACCGTTGAAATTGTTGCTTATGGCTGAGTTCAACTGCTGTATTTTCCTTTTCTGCCTTTTCTTCTAAAACAATAAACCGGTAAGTTAATGCCCGGTTATAAAAAACTTTTTGAAGATGTTCCAGTACCAGCTCCCTTTCGGATTCTATAAACTTTTGGTGCAGGCGGTTGGGCAGCGTTATAATAAATGTATCGTTATTTTCTATGCTTAGTTTAGCCAAATTAAAACTGGATACTAAAGAATGTTGTTTTTTTTCTTCAAGGGTTAAAATATATTGCTGCCAGGCAGTAGTTAAAGTATCTTGTTGCAACGGTATTGGGGAACGGCTGTTTTTAATATGTTGCTCCTGTATTTTTTCCCTTATTCCTTTTAAAGTAGAAACAGGCTTTATAGTTGGGGGTATAATTTTTTCTTTTTCCTGAAGAACATCAGGTTGAACGGTTTTTTTAATTTTTAAAGTTGCAGATGAAGGCGCAGGAGGGCTTTGCGAAATATTAGTTGCTGTACTGTTATCCTTAATTTTTATGGGAACCAGGTTCCTGAAACTAAGGCTTGATTGCTTGTCAATTATTTTTTTTTTTATAGTATCTGTACTGCTTACGGTTATTTCAATGGCTTGTTGCAGGTAGCAGAGTTTAATGAGCACCAGTTCTACAAAAAGTTTTTTATTCCGGGAAAGCTTGTAGCCAGATGCTGCTTCAGATATAATATTGAGTGCCGCAACAAACCATCCTGCATTAATTTGGCTTGAAGTAGAGATGTATTTTTCTTTAAAATCATCAACAACATTGAGCAGGGCTGCTGCCTTGCTATCTTTACTTACCATCAGGTTGCGTATAAACTCTGCAAAGCCATCCAGGAAAGAATCGCCTTCAAACCCTTTTTTGTTGATACTGTCAAATAATAAAAGGGCTTCGGCCATTTGTTGCTGTTGCATATAGCCAAGGAGCGTAAAAAAATAATCCTCATCTAAAATATTCAGATGTTCTAAAACGCTGTTATACGTTACTTCCCCACCTGAAAAGCTTACAATTTTATCTAAGATGCTTAAGGAGTCCCTCAAAGCTCCTTCGCTTTTTTGGGCAATTATATGTAAGGCAGGTTTTTCTGCATTAATCCCTTCTTTTTGGCATATATCCTGCAGGTGGGTTACGGTATCGTTTATAGTAATCCTTTTAAAATCAAAAATCTGGCAACGGCTTAAGATCGTAGGTAATATTTTGTGTTTCTCTGTTGTGGCCAGTATAAAAATGGCATAGGGTGGCGGCTCTTCAAGGGTTTTTAAAAAAGCATTAAATGCGGCGGCGCTGAGCATGTGCACTTCATCCACTATATACACTTTGTAATCGCCTGCCTGTGGCGCAAAACGCACCTGTTCTACCAGGGTGCGTATATCATCAACCGAATTATTGCTGGCAGCATCTAATTCATGGATGTTTAAAGAGCTGCCATTATCAAAGGAAACACAGCTTACGCAAGTGTTACAGGCTTCCCCGTCTTTAGTTCTTTTTTGGCAGTTAATGGTTTTGGCAAGTATACGGGCACAGGTAGTTTTACCCACTCCTCTTGGCCCGCAAAATAAAAATGCATGGGCAAGCTGGTTGTTGCCAATGGCATTTTTTAAAGTAGTGGTTATATGCGATTGGCCAATAACCGTACTAAAATTCTGCGGCCTGTATTTTCTTGCTGATACTATAAATTTATCCATCCTAAAATGCGGCAATAAAAGTTTTATTATTGCCATTGGGCAAATCTAAAATCTAAAACCGTAAAAGAAAAATCAAATTAATACGGGATGGGGTTTAAAGGCTTTTTCCCTGTCAAATAAATACCTGTAGGTACTCAGTCGCCTGCTCTCTGCTACATTTCCCAGACTGCCGGCTACATTGAGCATTTTGGGATTAAAATCCCCAATCCATTGCATTTCAAAATCAATGTAGGGGCTTTTTTTTGTATGGATATACCCTTTGCAGGCTTCGCCGATTAAATAGGCATCAGCGCCTTTGCCCTGCCATTGCGGAACGATACCAAATACAAGGCCTACAAATTTTTTATTGGGCCTGCTGGCCTTGATGAATAAAAATTTTAATTTTTGTATAAACCCAAATTGCCCATCTAAATGTTTAAACCATTGGTTGATGTCGGGTAGGTTTACAAATAACCCAATAGCGGTATTGTTCTCATAAATAAACCAAAGGATTTTTTCATCCATTACTGGCTTCATTTTTTTGAACATGAGCAAAACCTGCTCTGTTGATATTTCTTTTTGGCCGCCGTGCCCGGCCCATGCGGCATTATAAACATGTGCAAAATCTGCAGCAAATTTTTTAAAATTATTTTTTTTAACGTAAGCCGATGAAAAAACCGGGTTAGCTGCAAATTCGGCGTGGCGCTGCCATATTTTTTCAGAAAGTGTAGATTTGGGTTGCATGCCAAAACATACCTGGTTGTAAAAAACCTTAAAGCCGTAATTTTCCAATAATATACGGTAGTAAGGAGGGTTGTAATTCATGCAGTAAAGCGGCTCCTGGAACCCGCTGGTTACTAATCCCCACCATTTATCACGCTCTCCAAAATTAATAGGGCCATCCATTGCCTGCATTCCTTTATCTTGTAGCCATTTTTTTGCAGTATCCAAAAGCAGGTTTGCCGCATCCTGATTGTTGGTACATTCAAAAAAGCCCATTCCGCCTACCGGCATTTCGTCTCCCTTATTCTTATATTTTGAATTTACAAATGCAGCTATCCTTCCAAGTAATTTCCCCGAATTATCCTGTAAAACCCAGCGTTGCAGAGAGCCAAACCTAAAAGCTTTGTTTTTTTTATCGTCAAAAATATCATTAATGTCTTTGTCCAATGGTCTTATCCAGTTGGCATCTTTTTGGTAAAGCTGTACTGCTACATTAATAAATAATTTGCTGGTTGGTGGCGTAATAGCAATGAGTTGCATAAGTCAAAATTACTGATATAGAATTAAACAAAAAGGCAATGCCTTTTTTGCATTGCCCATAAAACTATTTAGAAAAGAATATTTAAGTGGTATTAAATTGCCTTTAAACAGCCATAATCTCTTTTTCTTTTGCAGCAAGATGTTTTTCAACAAGGCTTATAAACTTATCGGTTCCGGATTGCACTTCATTTTCTGCATCTTTGCTTGCATCTTCACTAACAACTGCATCTTTGAGTAATTTTTTTATTTGCTCAATAGCATCTCTGCGAATATTGCGTATAGATACTTTTGCCTGCTCGCCTTCGGTATTGCATCTTTTTACCAGTTCTTTGCGCCTTTCTTCTGTAAGCGGTGGTAAAAAAAGGCGGATGAATGTGCCGTCGTTTTGCGGATTGATACCAATGTTTGCGGCAATTATGGCTTTTTCGATTACTGCAAGCATATTTTTTTCCCAGGGTTGAACAGCAATAGTACGGGAATCCAGTACGGTTACATTGGCTACCTGGTTAATAGGTGTGGGATTACCATAATAGTCTGCATTAATGCCGTCAAGCATTGTTGGGTTTGCTTTTCCTGCCCTTATTTTTACCAGCTCTGCTTCAAGGTGCTGAATAGCCTTACTCATTAAAGATTGTGTATTTTCCAAAATACCATTTACGCCATCTGCCATAATCTAAAAATTTGGCTGCAAATCTATTGAAATAAATGTAATACTATCATAAGAGAAGCATAAAGAAGCAAGGATGGAGAAAATTAATCCACTTCTACCGTGTCCGATATGAGGGTAAGTATTTTGTGACTTTTGATAATTTCTTTTTCTCCTGCCACCGGCATATAGGTTTTCCTGCTGATGATCTTGCGCCGGCTGTAATAAATTAAAGCGGTAAGCCCTGTAGAAACGGCAAGTATGGTTCCTATCATTAAAGTAGTATCTGCATTTCTAAAATAAAATGCAAAGGCAATAAAAATAATGGTAACCAGGGCACAGGTGAATGTAATTTTTTTATGAGAAAAGCCCAGGTCGAGCAGGTAATGGTGTATGTGGTTCCTGTCGGGGCTAAAGGGTGAGCGCCTGTCTAATATACGCAACCCAAAAACCCTTAAAGTATCAAATAAAGGAATAATCATTATGGCAAAGCCCACAGCCGGTGATGCCTGTATAGGTAAGTGGGAGCCGGGTGTAGCGGCCAAATTAATAAATTTAATTACCAGTATTGAGTTAATTAAACCCAAAAGCAGGGAGCCGGTATCACCCATAAAAATTTTAGCCGGCGAAAAATTATAAATTAAAAATCCTATAATACTGCCGGTGAGTGAAAAAGCCAGCACAGCATAGGCCGTTTGCCCTACTACTAAAAAATAAGCGCCTAAAGCAATTGTAGTAATGAGGCCCAGGGTTCCGGCAAGGCCATCTACGCCATCAATAAGGTTAAAAGAATTGGTAATAACAATAATGGTAAAAAACGAAAGAACAATACCGGCTACCGGCGGCAGGCCGTATATACCCATAAAGCCGTGCATATTGGTAATTTGAATACCGCCAAAATGAATAATAATGGCTGCAGCAATTAATTGCCCAATAAATTTTTTACTGGCCGATAAAATCATGATATCGTCCTTTATACCTAAAAAGAAAATAACAATGGCAGCCGCTACAAAATATTGAAATTCAGGGTTGTTGGTAGAGGGAACGCCAAGAAGGACGGCTACAATAAAGCCTGCAAAAATTCCTAATCCTCCCAGGGTGGGAATTACCGTTTTGTGTACTTTGCGCTCATCGGGTTCATCGAAAAGTTTCTTTGATTTAGCAATCTGTATGATTACAGGAATGGCAAAGAAAGTTATCAAAAACGCTAGGGCCGCACTTAGTAAGATATTATCCATGCGTAAATTTCAGTTTTGGCCGGGGTTGCCAGACAAAAGTATCTAAATATTTTTTATTGGAAAATTTTTAATTCTACGTAATTTGTAGTACAAAAATTTAACCAAACTCCCCCGATTTTTAAAAAAAGAGCTTTTTACAGTAGATTAACGGCCTCAATATGTACTTATTATATAATGCGCTAACTTTTATTTATAGCTCAATTTTTTAGGGTATCAATTTTTAAAGTAGGTTTGCAACCATTATAGTAAATATCAAAAATGGATAAAGTACAGCAACTTAAAGATACGGCAACTCAGGTAAGAAGGGATATTGTAAGAATGGTTCATGATGTTCAAAGCGGCCACCCTGGCGGTTCTTTGGGTTGTGCCGACTTTCTGGTTGCCCTTTATTTTAATGAAATGAAACTAAATACCCAATTTGCAATGGATGGCATTGGGGAGGATTTATTTTTTTTAAGTAACGGGCATATTTCCCCCCTTTTTTACAGTGTATTGTCCCGCAGGGGCTACTTTCCGGTTCAGGAGCTCAAAACCTTCAGGCGCATTAACAGCCGTCTCCAAGGCCATCCTACCACACATGAACAGCTGCCCGGCGTGAGAATGTCAAGCGGATCTTTGGGCCAGGGAATGAGTGTTGCCATAGGGGCTGCTTTGGCCAAAAAAATTAATAATGATCCTTCAATTGTTTTTTCCCTGCATGGAGATGGAGAATTGGACGAAGGCCAAAACTGGGAAGCCATAATGTTTGCTGCTCATAAAAAGGTAGACAACCTTATAGCCACTATTGATGTAAACGGTCAGCAAATTGACGGAACTACCGAGCAGGTAATGGCACTGCAAAGCCTTAGCGCTAAATTTAAAGCATTTAACTGGACTGTTTTAGAAATGGAGGGTAACCAAATGGAATCAGTTTTAGAAGGCATAAAAAATGCAAAAACACAACTTGGGAAAAATAAACCCGTAGTAATTTTAATGCGTACCATTATGGGTAAAGGGGTAGATTTTATGGAAGGCTCCCATTTATGGCACGGCATAGCACCCAGCGATGATCAATTAAAAACTGCTCTTGCCCAATTGCCGGAAACACTTGGTGATTATTAATTAGGGTTAATATTTATAAATTGATTAAATTGCCATTAGCTTATCAACTAATCCATGAAAAAATTTATTAGTATTTTAAAGATTTTCAAAAATAAGTATCTTATTGCCCTGGTTTTTTTTGTAGTTTGGATGTTCTTTTTTGATCCTAAAGACTGGCAGCAATCATATTCCAGAATACAGAAACTCAATAACTTACAGGAAAGTGAACAAAAACTTACCCAGCAGATAACCGAAACCCAAAACGAACTTAACCTCCTGCAAACAAGCGCCGAAACCATTGAAAAATATGCCAGGGAAAAGTATTTGATGAAAAAAGACAATGAAGACCTTTTTATCGTAAAATCCCGGTAGATTTTAAAAAAAATCCGTAATTTATGCAATAAAGGTTTTTTTGTACCGTTTATGCTTTTGGATATTGATTGATTACTTCATTCTTAAAATTTATTTTGGCTATGAATCGCTTTACAAGTGAAGATTTATTACAATACCTGTATAAGGAAACATCTGTAGAAAAAACAGTAGAAATTAAAACTGCTTTGGAAACAGACTGGGCATTAAGGGAAGAGTTTAATCAACTGGCAGTTTCAAAAGAAATGCTGGATTCGGTTAAAGTACCCAGCCCACGCCAGCAGGTATTAGATAATATTCTTAAGTATGCCGAAAAATCAGTTGAAGAACATGCCTGATTTTAGCGGTTAATTAAAGAAATTTGTCCCTCTGCACTACGGAGGGATTTTTTTTATGACTAAAAAACAACGCTATCAATTTGTAACAAACTATTTTTTAACCCACATGCCCAATGCGGAAACGGAGTTAATTTATAACAATCCATTTCAACTACTAGTATCGGTAATATTAAGCGCCCAGTGTACCGATAAGCGTGTGAACCTGGTAACAGCAGCCCTTTTTGACCAATTTCCGGATATTCAATCAATGTCTCTTGCAGCTGCCGAAGATATATTTCCATTAATTAAAAGTATTTCCTATCCCAATAATAAAGCAAAGCACCTTGTGGGTATGGCAAAAATGCTGATAACTGAATTTGCTGGCAAAATTCCTATGCAGGTAGATGAGTTGATTAAACTTCCCGGAGTTGGGCGAAAAACGGCCAATGTTATTACTTCGGTGATTGATGAGCAACCCAATATGGCCGTTGATACCCATGTATTTAGGGTAAGCAACCGCATTGGATTAAGCATCGGTGCAAAAACCCCTTATGCCGTTGAAAAACAGCTTATTGCCGGGTTTCAAAAGGAGTATATTTTCAAAGCCCATCATTGGCTCATATTGCATGGACGTTATATATGTACGGCCCGTAGCCCAAAATGCAGCGAATGCGGCCTACAAGCTGCCTGTATTTTTTTTCAGAAACAGTTGAAATGATGAAATAATTTAAATAATTTTCGTTTTATTTGTACATAATATTTAGCGGCATTCGCCTAAATCAAATTTCAAAAATGAAAAAGGGATTTTTAGCAGTGGTTGTATTTGCAGGCCTGGTTTTGTGTTCTCAAAAAGCCAGTGCCCAGTATTATTTTTATGATGATCAGTATTATGATAATCCCTGGTTTTTTGAAGTTGGCGGATCTTTAGGCGCTATGAACTGCCTTACCGATATCGGCGGAAAAAAGGGGATTGGAAAAAAATTTATTAAAGATTTAAATATGGGTAAAACCCATTTATCCGGCGGCCTCTTTTTGAGCGCTACTTATAAATATGCACTTGGCCTTAGGCTCGAGGCAGCATTTGGTAAGGTTTCTGCAGATGATAAAGTGCTTGCCGGTATTACCGATATTGCCAAGGAAAGGTTTAATCGCAACACCAATTTCCGCAGCAGTATAACAGAATTTTCTGCCATAGCAGAAATTCACCCATTGTTTATTTTTATCAACTGGCCATCTAAAGATGAACCACCACCACAATATTCACCTTATGTATTAGCCGGGGTTGGTTACTTTTCATATAATCCTCAATCACTGAGTAATGATGGCAGGTGGGTAGACCTGCAACCTTTGCGTACCGAAGGCCAGGGATTTGTAGAATACCCATCCAGGAAAATATATAAGTTAAAACAATTGAATATTCCTGTGGGCCTTGGGTTAAAATATGAATTATCGCCACTATTGAATGTAAGAGGCGAATTTGTGTACCGTATTTTAGGAACAGATTATTTGGATGATGTGAGTACACGGTATATTGATCCGGTTGCTTATACCAATCCTGCAAATAATTTTCCCATTGCTTTATTGGGAGATGCCCTGGATTTTAGCGACAGGCAAATTGTAAGAAAAACCCTTCCCGGTGGTAAGCGGGGAAGCCCATCAGAAAAAGATGCCTATTTTAGCTTTAACCTTAAATTTAGCCTCATACTGGGCAGGGAAAGGATACGCTAATAAAATTTTATTTTATATTATGAGCCGGTTAATTTTAACCGGCTTTATTTTTTTACCCAATTCCAAACCGGCAATATCTTTTTTTTAAGATAAAATATTTGGCGAAATGAATTTGCTTTATTTACTTTGTATTTCAAAGTGCTTTTTATGAATAAACAACAAAAGTCATTGGCAACGCTGCAAGATATTAAACAGGTAATGGAACGAAGTAGCAGGTTTATAAGCTTAAGTGGATGGAGTGGCGTAAGTGCAGGAGTTTGCGCATTAATTGGCGCCTGGCTGTCCTATGATTATGTATATGGGCACAAGGACTATTTAATAAACAAACCTGCCGCAATTGCATTGGCTATGGCCGAAGACGATAGGATTGTTTTGTATACCTGGTTGTTTTGGATAGCTGTTGGAACTTTGGCTGCTGCTTTATCCAGTGCATTTATTTTTACATGGTTAAAAGCAAAAAAGCAGGGTATGCCTATTTGGGGCCACACTGCAAGGCGGTTAATGATCAATGTGAGCATACCTTTAATTGCCGGTGGAATTTTTTTGTTTAAACTTTCTCAAGCCGGCACCTTTGGCCTCATTGCACCGGGCTGTTTAATTTTTTATGGCCTAAGCCTTATTAATGCCAGTAAATATACTTTGGGCGAAATACGCTGGCTGGGTTTTGCAGAAGTATTGCTAGGTATTATTAATATCTGGTTTGTAGGAGCGGGCTTATATTTTTGGGCTATGGGTTTTGGTGTATTGCATATTGTTTACGGCTTTTATATGTGGTGGAAGTACGAAAGAAAAAAAGGAGAGCAGTAATTTTTTTTGCACCATTGATAAAAGAGAATTTTATGGAATGAATAATCCGATAGGTAATTTAAATAAGTTGTTTGACAGCCGGGTGAGGCTGGGCATTATGAGTGCATTAATGGTAAACCATAGCATAAACTTTAGTGAATTGAAAGAAGTATTGGGCATTACCGATGGCAACCTGGCCAGCCACCTGAAAGCTTTGGAAGAAAACAAATTAATAAAAGTACAAAAGGGGTTTATTGGCCGAAAAACCAACACAACTTATTTCATTACCAAAAGTGGGGAGAAGCTTTTTGCCCTGCACCTTGATGCACTGGAAAAAATGATAAGGCTTACCAAATAATTTTTTTGATTACCTGTTTTTGAAATTCAAAATAAAGTGAGCAATACTATGTATGCATTTATGATTAAACAAAGAGCGGTGCTTTTAATATTTCTTACCCACCATATGGCCTTGCCCATTTTAAAGCTTGTACGTAGTCCCGAAAAGTTCCCTTATGCTGCAAAAGACCTGCAAAATTTTTCCGACGGTACACTGGGCAAAGACCTGGTAAAGTTTTTGGATACAAAAAATTTGCAGTTGCTCACCTTTTATGCAAGGCACGATATGAAACATATATTGCTGGATTATGATGCCTCTGAAGAGGGCGAAGGACAGCTGCAATGCTTTATGCTGGGCAATGGACATTTTTCATTTCCGGTGGCGGCTACCGTTATTTATTGTTTTGCTACTATGCCCGAATACTGGGTTTCTTTTCGCAAAGCCTTTAATAGAGGAAGAAAAGCTGTTGCCATTTGTCATTGGAACTGGGTGGAAATATTATCCCAGCCAACACAGGAATTAAAAAACAGGATTAATCAAAATATTATTGAATGAAAAAGTTGAGGGATTCGTTTTCTTATGCAATACGGGGAATAGCTTATTGCATTACAAGCCAGCAAAATTTAAGGATACATATTGCTGCAATTATTGCTGTAGTTGCATTAGGTTTTTGGCTTAAGGTTACAAATGGAGAATGGTATGCAATACTGCTTTGCTGTGCCATGGTACTTACTGCCGAAATGATAAATACGGCCATTGAAAAACTTTGTGATGTGGTACACCCGGCCCCGCACCCGAAAATAAAAATTATTAAAGATGTGGCTGCAGGCGCTGTGTTGGTTACGGCCATTGCTGCTGCTATTTGTGGCGGAATTATTTTTTTTCCTAAACTCTGTCAATTATTGTAAAATGAAATTATTATCAAAATTCGACCAATTGCTTTGGCGCTTACTTACTTTTGTGGGGATATTAATAGTTGCAAGAATTTTGTACAGCGGCAGCATTACTTCCCTGTTCCTGGTATGGAATATTTTTCTTGCCTGGATACCTTATGTGCTCAGCAGGTTTTTTATGGCTTACCGGAAAAAGCAAAAATGGAAACAATTTGTTTTGTTGGGTACATGGTTATTGTTTTTTCCCAATGCCCTTTATATAGTTACCGATTTAGTGCATATTGACAGGGAGAGTATGGTGCCCTGGTGGTTTGATGCAGTACTGCTTTTTTTAGCCTCTTTTATTGGTATTGTACTGGGCTTTGTTTCTTTACGCAAGGCAGAGCGCTACCTGCTTTCTTATTTCTCCCAAAAAATTGTTTCGTTTCAAATTACTTTATTGCTATTTCTTGGGTCTTTTGGTGTTTACCTGGGCAGGTTTGAACGATGGAACAGTTGGGATGTGGTGCACAACCCACTGGGCTTGTCGGTAAATATTATGGAGTGTATTTTGTTCCCGGTAGAAAATTACAGGGTATGGGGAATTACCTTGTTGTTTACCCTTACTTTTTATGTTTTGTATTTTTTTATGAGCAACCTGCCCAAGGCTATCTCTGAAATGAATAATACCGGGCGCTAACCCGGTTTTATTTTTTTAATTAAAAATCTAATCCAAGCGAAACATAAAGTTTGGGCTTGCCTTTAAAAATGCCATCCATTGGCCAGCCGGCATCAAATTTTACAAAATAACCCAGCAGCATGCTTCTTGCCCCAAAACCGTATCCCCCGGCAAATGGGCCTATGCCGCCAGCTTTCTTTTTAACTATGGCATATTCCGGCAATGGATTACCGCTGCCGTCTACCCTTGTTATCACAATTTCGGGCCGCTTGAGGCTGTTGTAATTTCCGTTCCAGGCGGTACCTAAATCTATAAACTGTGTAATTTGAAAATTACGTAAAAAAGAATTGCTTGAAATTTTATCAAAGAAAGTGGAAAGAACCGGAACCCTAAACTCACTGTTGATTACCAGAGCATTATTTCCATTGGCAATATTTTGAATAAACCCACGCATATTTACGGCAAGGCTTTGAAAGGCATAAGTATTATCATTTGCCGGCTTTACCAATTCATTAAAGTAACGGTAGCTGCCATCATTTTTAATATTGTTGCCAAACATCAGCCAGCCATCTGACCCGCCGAGGTAATAAATAATTTTTTGCTTGCCCCAGCTAAAATCGCCGGCAACACGGCCAGCCCAAATAAAATCGTTATGTATTGGGTAATAATACCGGGCATCAAAGCCTACATTAAACCCAATGGGTTTATCTATAAAATTATTTTTATTTACCTGACGGTTTATTTCTGCGTAGGCTTTGTACCTTAAGCCGTTCCAAATATTCATTGCCGGGTTTAAACTGTTATCATAAACATATTCCAGCTTTGAAACAGAGTAAAGTTTAAGGTCATCTGGGTAATCAATACTAAACCCATCTACGGCTTTCATTACAATTTTGTCGGCACGTATTCCGGTACTGAACCTTACACTACGATTATTGTCAAAAGGATAAGCAATATTTGCCTGGTATAGATTGGTGAAACTTTTGGCCGGGTAAAATACAGATTGGAATTGATCGGTAAGGCTAAGGCCCTGCACATTGCGGTAATAAGAAATGCCCCAGTCAATTCTACGCCTTAAATTTTGAAAGTTTACATACCATTCATTGTCTTTTAAGTTAGTACCTATTCTAAAAGCGCCATTAATTTTTAAATCTTCCAGCAAATCAGATGTGCCCAGTTTTATCATTCCATTGAGTACGCTTTCGCTGTTGAGCATAATGGGTCCGGAGCCACCGGAATAAAGCTGGTAGCGGTTAATTAATACGCCGGTATTAAAAGCTGCAGAGCCAAAATCGGCGGCAAATTTCAATGGCTTGTAGCGGAATAATTTTGCTTTTGCCAATACATTATCTGCTGCAGGTATGCTGTAATCATCTTTATTAATGTTTAGTGTTATTGGTTGCTGTGCATTGCTATCGGTTTTATTTTTGTCAATGGAGAATTCCGACTGAAAAAGGTCGTCATCTTTTTTTGTGGTACTGTCTTTTGTGGGTTCTGTATTTAAAGCCGGAGAAGGCAATGATAAAGCCGGATTAATAAGGGTAAGTTCACTTTCTTTCATTAGTTTTTCGGCATAAAGAGTTGGCCTTGCCGAAATATTTCGTTTATTTAAAGCAACTTCATCAATTTTTAATTTGTATAAATTTTTTGCATCGCTTTGCCGGGTTACTTCGCTTACCTGGTTATTGGTTCCGGCTACCCTTGTTTCGGCAATATTACTGGGATAGTTGGAAAGTGGGAAAGTATAAGCCGTATCTTCTGAAATAGAAACAACGGCAATAGAATCAATATCTGTTTTTTTGTATGCCCTTAATACACTATCCACTTCTGCTTCGGTAGGGTTGCGTAATATTTCATCATTAATAAGCACTAAGGTATCCAGCCCTGCTTTTGTTGTAGTAAAAAAACCTGCATACCTATTGGCAATACCATTTTCATCGCTTATAAAAGTAAAATGGCTGGTATTGTATGGCATTGGGTAGCGGGCATTACCATATTTTAAATGGGTAAGTTGCGATATTTGGTTGAGCTCGGGTTTGTCGCCAAAATCGGTTACCAAAAATACATTGAAGCGGCTGTTTCCGGGTAATGAGGTATCGCTTCCTTTTGTAGCTGCGCCTGGCCTGTTGCTGCTAAAAATAATTCCGGTTTTATTGGGAAAAGCAATAAATGTAGGGTCAATATCATCATATATGTCATTGGTTATTTGTGCAACTTTTGCGTTGGTTAAATTCAGGCTGTAAATATCAGTATGCCCGTTTTTTACTGCCGAAAGCAAAAGCGTATTGCTGTTTTGCATGTATTTAATATCCTGTACCTGGTCAAACTGGCTGGTAAGGTCAATCTTTGGGTTTTTAATTCCAGTTACCACATCATAAACAAATAAGTTGAGTTTTCCTTCTGTAGTATAAAGCACAGAAATACGGGTACCCTTTGGATCCCAGGCCATTAAGGGATAGTTGGGGTTCATTTCATTTTCAAGTGTACGGTTGCCGTATTTTAAAATAGTTTTATTTTCAAAGTCGTAATTTAAAATTACTCTTACCTGCCCTTTTTTAAACTGGGTAACTACGTAAGAGTTGTCTTTTTTGTTTGGGTTTACATTAAAGCGGTAATAATTAAGCCTCGGGCTAATATCGAAGCCATCTATAAAATTTCCTTTGGGATAGGCTTTACGTCGGGCAATATCTTTATAATATTTTTCTTCGCTGTACTCCATCATATCTGCAAGTACTTCTTTAAATTTCTTTTTGGTGATTTGCAGGCAGGCTTTATTGAGGTTTTTGTAAGTTCTGGCCAGGTAAAGAAAATAGGTAACATTTTCTTTTTTATATTTTTCTTCAATATAATACCAAAAAGCATGGCCGGCCAGCATGGGCCTTTTATAAGCCAATGCTGAAAAATTTTTATAATTGCCGCTTAATATTTCACTTTTATAATCATCATCAAGGTTGCTGCTCCAGTTTTCGCCAATATAAGCAACATAGCCATCTGTAAGCCAAGTGGGTAAATCCAAGAGGGTTTGGTTGCCTGCTACTTCACCCAGGTCGTCGCCAAATAATACGTTTTTGGTAATAATATCTGCAATGCCCTGCCTTATTTGTTTTTTGAGGTGGGCGTGGTTGGCATCAAAATACAACAGCATTTTATTATTGATAAGCCTGGTAACGCCACCGGTTGAAAGTATAGTGGTTTCCAGGCCTACATTGCTTTGCTGCATATCGGCAAAATTGTTGTACAAAATAATATTTGCCCTGCGTTGTAAACTATATTCCGTTGCCGTTTCAATTTGGGGTAATTCTGCTTCTGCAGCCTGGGCTACATATTTGGCCAGTTCCTGCCCGCCTTCATTAAAATAAACATTAAAATTATCGGTTTGGTAAAACTGCCATTTAAACTTTTTATATTGTACACGGTTTTTGCCAAATGTTACGGCATTTACCTGCGCATTGGCTAAAAGAGGTAAAAGAAAAATGCTGCTAACAATAATAAATATTCTGCTGACCTTTGCCATACGTATAACCTTATTGAGTATTAAAATTACTCTATTCAATCTATTCATTAAAATCAAATTATTGAAAGTTCATGTTAAAAGTAAAAGCCTTTGTTTTTAACCCTATCCAGGAAAACACTTATTTGCTGTATAATGAAAAGGGCAAATGTATCATTATAGACCCCGGTTGTTACTACCCCGAAGAACGGGACACACTTGATTCATTTATAGAAAAGACGGGTTTGCAATGTAAACTGCTGCTTAATACCCATTGTCATTTAGACCATGTTTTTGGTAATAAGTATGTTGCAGAAAAATATGGATTAAAACTCCATATTAATGCCAAAGAAAAGCAGTTGCTTGATTTAGCGCCTGCAAGCGGGCTGATGTACAATTTACCTTTTGACAACTATATGGGAGCAATTGAATATTTGCCGGATACGGGAAAAATTTTATTTGAAGAAGCTGAATTGCAAATAATATTTACCCCCGGGCACAGCCCGGGCCATTTAAGTTTTTACCATAAAGAAGCTGGCTTTGTTATAAGCGGAGATGCATTATTTAACCGCAGTATTGGCCGTACCGATTTGCCTGGCGGGGATTTTGATACCTTAGTAAACAGCATCAGGAAAAACCTGTTTGTGTTACCCACTGAAACCATTGTTTATAGCGGCCATGGCCCTGTTACCACTATTGGTGAAGAAAAAAGGGAAAACCCTTTTTTATGTTAATAGTTTAGTGAACAATAAATTTTTGTACGCCTATATTCAGTGCATGGCCATCAAAAAGTTTGATGATATAAGTTCCTCCTTTGAGGTTTTTTACATTTATTTGGGATACATCCCTAAATGATTTTCCTTTTAATATTATTCTCCCGGCTACATCATAAATATAATAGTGTACCGGCTTTGCCGTATTATTTTTTACTTCTGCATTAATATATTCTGTTGCGGGGTTGGGATATAATCGAACCAGTTTTTTTACATTTAATATTGCTGTTGTAGGGTCGTTCAACGAAAGTGTTGCGCCGGTATATTTATAAACTAAAATGGAACCATGGTTAAGCAAAATGTTTGTATTGCCCGATGTAGGGCCCGATGTGCGGCCAATACTATCTGTAAGCAAATAAAAGGTAAGCCCATCGCTGCCAATGGCAATATCCCTGTAGCGGTTTTCTTCTCTAAAATATCGTGCTGTATCTGCGCCATTGCTTAGTTGTACAAAACTACTTCCATCTGCACCCAATTTTAACCGGAAAACGGTTCCTTCTTTTAGCGTAGTCATGAGTAAAGAATTTTGCCAGCCTGGAATTTTTGAATCAAAGCCATAGTAAGCTATTGCAGATGGGGCCACCGTAGGGTTTTGCAGCCATGTGCAGGGAATAGTGGTGCTTGCCGGTGTAAAAAAGGTATGCAGAGGCACTTGTGAATTGGGCAAAATAGTATCTGTTTCATTCATTACAATTGCAGCAGGTGGCGGAGTAGAACATTCAGGCTCCGAGCCGGGAGAGGGCAATGCATTACAATTGGCAGCCGATGACCAGTTTTTATACTGATATATTTTATCATCGGGCAGGCCGCTCCAGTATGGCCAGCCATAATTTTTACCGGCAATAATTTCATTTACTTCATCATCTGTTGCAGGGCCGTTTTCGGCTTCATATAATTTTGCACCTAAATAATTTTGTTGAAAACCGTCTTTTGCAAAGGTTAATCCAACGGGGTTCCTGTGCCCAAATGAATAAATATGGCTTTTAATGCCTTTAATAGTTGGGTTGTCAGTTGGGATGCTGCCATTTAAATTTATTCTTAAAACTTTGCCCTGGTAAGCCATATAATTTTGTGCGGTAAGTTCGGCTGCTGTGGGTACATCCTGTGAAAGGATGGGATTGCACCTGTTACCAAATTGATTGGCTCCTAAATCTCCTACAGCATAATAAAGTTTATTATCAGGTCCTGTAATCAGCCTTCCCGTGCTGTGGTCATCACCTGCCGGCAAACCTTGTATGATAAGGGTTTCATTGCCAGCCGGGTTGATAATAGTATTGTTTTTTACTTTATAGCGTACAATCCTGCACCTTGTTCCTCCGCCAAAATTATAGGCATAAGCAACAAAAAACGAATCTACTAATGGATAGTTGGGGTGCAAAGTAAGGCCCATCATTCCATTCTGTTTAATTGATCCTGCAGATGAAGTAAACTTTACAAAATTTCTGATATCAAGTATAATCCTTCTTTTTCCACTTACAGGGTCAACCTTCATAACACGCCCTCGCCTTTCACTAATCCATAAAGAGTCATCGGGCCCGTATACAATGGCAAAGGGGTGCATGAGATAATACCTGTCGCCGCTATTTTCAGGCGTTTGGTTTAAAACCTGTTTAACAGAAAACTGCTCGCCCTGTGAAAATGAGCTTTTGTAAAAAACGATAAAAACTACAATAAAAAATAAACGGTATTTAATCAAAATATGGTGGTTCATCAGGTATAATTACTTAGGTAATACACGAATTAAAATTACCGGGAAAGCCTTTAAATATACATTTCTTTATAATAACGCCGGAGGGCCTGTTAAAATTATTTGGATCAAACAATATTATTCAAATTATAAAATATAATCAGTTCAAATACGTTTTTAAAACAGTTATTCTTCTGTCCATATCAATCCATCTCAATGTTAACTAAAAAAATGAGTATGCGAAAAACTCTACACAAATGTATACTGCTTTTTGCAAGTATATTTTTTTTGCCCTTGTTCCTTAAGGCGCAGGGTGGCCGGGTTGATGTGGGTAAAAGCTTTTTAAACATCAGCAAGCTCAACGGTGGCGGTACTTTTAACCCAGGAGATACCATTGAAATAAGGGTTACTGTGGCGGTAAAAACGCAGGGCAGCAGAACCATAATTGACAGCTTGCAGGTATTTGACCAGGTACCGTTAAAAACAACTTATATTATCGGTTCTATGAGGGTAACCACCAATGAAGGCATAAGATATAAAGGCCCTTTTACCGAAGTGCAGGATGCCGACTGGGGAAAAAACCTGGGTGGAAATATTACCATCAACCTTGGCGTTTATGCCAATGGCATTAGAGGTGGAAGGTTGCGATCCGATTCAAGCAGGCCGAGCTTTTATGGCAGCCATTGCATAATGGTGGCTTGTTACCGGGTAAGAATAAATCCTATGACTCCCTACGGGGATAGTATTGTTTTTAATATAGGATCGGTAAGGTATAGGATGCTTTCGCCAACCAATTCGGTAACTGTAGTTAGTTTCCCCGTAAGTAAAATAAAATTGATACAGGCCTCTAATGCTTGTGAGTTTGGCTCTAATATGAGTGCAGCATCAGATTCTGCAGGCACATTTGCCAGCGGCACTACAGCAAACAGGCTAGCACCCGTATTATTTGGTACTACCTATATTAAACAGAATGTTTCTACTAACCAGCCCAATGACTATTATTATGCAATTGTAAATAATAGCAGTGCAAATGGTTCAACAAATGTAAATGCGCCCATGCCTGAATCGCCGGCAACACGAAGGGTTTTTGGGCTTTGGGATATTGGAGGAGACCATACGGGTGCCAGCAACCAATCCCAGGGAAACCCACCGGTAGCTCCAGGTATGAGAGGTGGTTATTTTGTGTTGGTAAATGCAAGTTATATTACTGATATTGCCTACCAGGAAACCTTAAATAACCTTTGCCCTAATACGTATTATGAATTTAGCGCCTGGTATAGAAATGTGTGCCCAAGGTGCAGTTGTGATAGTAATGGCCGTGGATCCAGTGCTGTTGGTTTTATACCTGCTCCGGGAAACGACTCCTCCGGAGTAAGGCCCAACTTAAGTTTTGAAATAGATGGATTTATTTGTTATACCACAGGAGATATAAGGTACGACAGGGTTAAGCCCTGGAAAAAATTCGGTTTTACTTTTCTTACCCGTGGCGCACAAAACATGGCCAACTTTTTAATTAGAAATAATTCTCCCGGAGGTGGTGGCAACGACTGGGCAATAGATGATATAAAAGTGGCCCATTGCGGCCCTAGGCTTAGCATGAATATTACGCCTACTTATCTGGGATGCAGGGAAGCCACAAATATTATTTCCCTTTCCGACACTATTCGCCACATGTACAATTCTTATGTTTATTATCAATGGCAGGTAAGTAATGTTGGTGGTACGGTGTGGAGTAATCTTTTTGGTCCTGGAACTTCAGGCGTGGGCACTCCTACACTTGTTGGAGGTTACTATCAATACATCACCAATTTGCCACCATTTATTGCCACTTATGCCGATAGCGGAAAGTATTACCGGGTGATTGTGGGCACTACTGCGGCCAATTTAAACTCTGCAAGCTGTGCCTATACCGATGGTAGCGCCACCATGCTCCAAATTATAACCTGTGGCGTTGTGCTTAAAGGTAATTTTTTACAATTCAGGGGAAATTTGAATAATAACGGCAATGCTTTTTTAAACTGGAATACACAAGGAGAAGAAGACCTGGCCCATTATGAAGTAGAAAGCAGCGAGGATGGGATTAGTTATCGAAGTATAGGTATTTTACCGGCAAAAAATATGCCTTTAGTTTCTTATAATTTTACCGACCCCGAAACCTTTACGGGCAATAAATATTATCGTTTAAAAATGGTTGGAAATGATGTGCGTACATTTAAATACAGCCATGCAGTGCTGTTGGGAAAATCTTTTCAAACCAAAGTAAAGCTGGTGGAAAACCCATTTTCAACACGAATAAAACTGGATGCAATTGTACCAGCCGATGTACAAATACGCTTATTCCTTTTTGATGAAAAAGGAAGAAAACTGAAAGAAAATTTAAGCAATCTTAAAAAAGGGTTAAACCAAATTTATTTCGATAACCTGGAAGGTATTGTACCCGGAATTTACATCCTTTCGGCAGAAATGCCCAATGAAAACTTTAGGTTTAAAGTAGTAAAAAAATAATTTTTTTTTAAAAAAATTGAGAGTTGAGGAAGCAAAATGCTTCCTCTATTTTTTTTGCTGGCAAATTTCTATCAAAACGCTATTGGTATTTTTAGGATGCAGGAAACAAACCAGTTTATTGTCGGCCCCGTTTTTAGGCTCATTACTTAATAAAATAAATCCCTCTTTTTTTAACCTTTCTATTTCGGTATAAATATCCTCTACTTCAAAGGCAATATGGTGTATACCTTCGCCTTTTTTTTGAATAAACTTTGCAATTACTCCATCTTCGGTTTGGCTTTCTAAAAGTTCAATTTTTGTTTCGCCCACCTGCAAAAAAGCTGTCGCTACCTTTTCGCTTTCAACTATTTCTGTTTTATAACAGCTTGTTTGCAATAGTTTTTCGAATAAAGAAACAGAAGCAGAAAGATCCTTCACTGCAATGCCTATATGTTCTGTTTTTAGCATATAATAAAAAATTAGCGGTTTACGATATTGGTAAAATAGCAGCCCGGTACCTGGTTCTTCATGTGCAAAATAGGGGCTTTTTAGTAACTTTGTTGTATAATATTTAAAGAACAAACAGTATAATGTTGAAACTACCTATTTATTTAGACAATAATGCAACAACCCCAATGGACCCACGGGTTTTGGAAGCAATGACTCCTTATTTTTTAGAGCATTTTGGAAATGCCGCAAGCCGTAATCACCCTTTTGGATGGGAAGCCGAAGAAGCCATTGATTATGCAAGGGGACAGGTATCCAAATTAATTGGCGCCGATCCTAAAGAAATAATTTTTACCTCAGGTGCAACCGAGGCAGATAACTTAGCCATTAAAGGCGTATTTGAAATGTATGCTTCTAAAGGCAACCATATTATAACGGCTACTACTGAGCACAAAGCGGTATTGGATACCTGCAAGCATATTGAAAAACTGGGAGGCGAAGTTACTTATTTACCTGTAAATGCCGAAGGCCTTATAGATTTAAAAGAACTGGAAGCAGCCATTAAGCCTACTACAATTTTAGTGGCTATCATGTATGCCAATAACGAAATTGGCACAATACAGCCGGTAAAAGAAATAAGTGCAATTGCCAAAAAGAAAGGCGTTCTTTTCTTTACAGATGCTACACAGGCAGTGGGTAAAATACCTGTAGATGTAATAAAAGACGGAATAGACATCATGTCTTTTTCTGCACATAAAATGTATGGTCCCAAGGGTGTGGGCGCTTTATATGTACGCCGCAAAAACCCAAGGGTAAAAGTAACGGCGCAAATTGATGGTGGTGGCCACGAAAGAGGAATGCGTAGCGGCACTTTAAATGTACCCGGAATTGTGGGTTTTGGTAAAGCCTGTGAACTCTGCCAGTTGGAAATGGAAGAAGAAACAAAACGCATCATTAAATTAAGAGATAAGTTAGAAACAGAATTGATGAAACTGGAAGAGGCTTATGTAAACGGCAGCAGAGAACACCGCTTGCCGCATGTGGCCAACATATCGTTTAAATATGTAGAAGGCGAAGGATTAATGATGGGCTTTAATAAAAATATTGCGCTGAGTTCAGGTTCTGCTTGTACTTCAGCTTCGCTGGAACCCAGCTATGTTTTAAAAGCCCTGGGTCTTGGTGATGATTTGGCACATAGTTCGCTGCGTTTTGGGTTGGGAAGGTTTACCACAGAAGATCAAATTGATTATACGGTAAAAGCCATTTCGGAAACAGTTTTAAAACTCAGGGAAATGAGCCCACTTTGGGAAATGTATAAAGATGGTATAGACCTTAACACTATAGAATGGGCGGCACACTAAAATTTAATTAATGTACAAGAATTTCAAAATTTAAAATAATAACATCATGGCATACTCAGATAAAGTTATTGACCACTACCAGAATCCCAAAAACGTGGGCACGCTGGATAAAGCCGCAAAAAATGTAGGCACGGGACTTGTAGGTGCACCTGAATGTGGAGACGTTATGCGCTTGCAAATACAGGTAGATGAAAAAACAGGCACCATTACCGATGCTAAATTTAAAACCTTTGGTTGCGGTTCTGCCATTGCTTCTTCATCGCTGGCTACAGAATGGCTCAAAGGCAAATCGGTAGATGATGCCTTGAAAATAGACAATATGGAAATTGTGGAAGAACTGGCTTTACCGCCGGTAAAAATCCACTGCTCTGTTTTGGCAGAAGATGCTATTAAAGCTGCCATTAATGACTACAGAATAAAAAACGGCATGGAAGCCATTAAATTTGAAGAAAGCGTTGTACATTAATACCATTTACCCATGGCATTGGATTTAGGAACTGATAACGGGATATACATCAGCGATAAGGCAAAATCAAAAGTGGTGCAACTGATGAACGATGCCGGCGTTGCCGGTAAGCCCGATTATTTTTTGCGGGTTGGCGTTGTGGGTGGCGGTTGCAGTGGCCTTAGTTATAAACTCGATTTTGATACGGAAGTAAAACCAATGGACCAGGTTTTTGAAGATAAAGGAATAAAGATTGTTACCGATTTAAAAAGTTTTCTTTACCTGGTAAATACCGAACTGGAATTTAGCGATGGCTTAAACGGCAAAGGTTTTTATTTTAATAACCCCAATGCCAGCCGTAGCTGCGGATGTGGTGAGAGTTTTGCCGTTTAATTTTTAAATACATTTTATTATAAATCCTGCACAGCATGCAGGATTTTTTTTATGGATTTTTAGTTTGGCTTTTTTTATAATTAAGGTCACTAAACGGCGTAAGCCGGTTTTGAATAAGCCTGTTATTGTATTGCTGTATATATGCCTTTAGTGTTTTTTCCATTGATGCTACCTGCCCGGGATTTTTGCTAACAAGGTTATTATTAAACAACCGGTCGGTTTTATACTGGTAAAGCCCGCTTGATTTTTTCCCGTCAAACAGCAGTAAATAATCATTTTCAATCCAGCGGTAGTTGCCGGTAAAAGTCACAGAAAAATTTTTTCTGTTTTTGTCAAAAACGCTTTCTCCAAATGCAAAATAGGGCTTGCTGTAATGCAGGTAAGAAAGTATGGAAGGCATAATGTCTATTTGAGAAACCACAGCCTGCTTTACCCCGGCGATGCTGCTGTCTCCGGGGGCATAAAACAAAATGGGTATGGCTACTTCGCCCCAGGGATTTAAATATTCTGGGTGATAACAAACGGTAGCATGATCGGCCGTAATTACAAAAAGAGTATTTTTAAACCAACTGGTTTTTTTTGTTTTTTCAAAAAACTGCCGAAGAGCATAATCGGTATATCCAATACATTCCAGTACAGGTAATGGCCCTTTTTTAAATTTCCCAGTATATTTTTCCGGTATTTTAAAAGGATGGTGAGAGGATACGGAAAATATGGCGCTGAAAAAAGGCTCCCTGAAACTGCTTAATTTATTTGCAAAAAATTTAAAGAAAGGTTCATCCCAAATTCCCCAGGTGCCGTCAAAATCGGCGTCATTATTATACTCTGTTTTGCCAAAATAATTTTCAATACCCAATAAATTTACTATTGCTTTAAAGCCCATTGAACCATTGGGCCCGCCATGAAAAAAGGAAGCATGGTATCCTTCCTCTTTTAGTATTTGAGGAAGCCCCTGTACGCTGTCGGATGCATATGGTGTGAGTACAAAAGGGTTATGGCCATTAGGTATAGAAGCCAAAATGGAAGGAATGGCATCAATAGATTTTCTTCCATTGGCAAATGAATTTTCATAAACCAGGCTGTGTTGCATTAGCGAATCAATAAACGGTGTATAACCTTTATAAGAGCCGCCATCCAAATCTTTATTATATCCGCCTATTGCTTCTTTGCCAAAACTTTCTAAAATAAAAATTACAATATTTTTTTTTAGTAGGGTTTGTATGGTATCCGTTTGTGGAATATGGATGGGAGAAAATATTTGCTCCACTGCTGCGTCGGAATAATAATGTAATTCCTCCAGCTTTTTTACATTCCAGGTACGCACCATACAAAATGGGGTGTTCAGCACCAGGTATATTTCGTTGGGAGATTTTACATATTCCCCGGCATTGCTAATGGTAATGGGCCTTGTGCTGTATTTAAAATCACCCCTTATGCCGCCAATTGCTAAAGTAACGCCAATGATAAATGTAATTATAGAGGTAAGGTAAAAACTAACTTTATTTAATGAAGCTTCCCTTTGTTTTATTTTTATTAGGTTGTATAGCCAAACCATTAAAAAAATAAAGGCAATAAAAATTACAACCACATACCAAAAATCAATAATAAAACTTTCAAACAAGCCGGTTTTATTGGTTTCATTGGCAAATTCACTAAACACACTCCTTGTAGTTCTGCGTAAAGTAAAGCGGTAATAAATAAAATCAATGCAGTTTAAAGCAATGGCTATGCCATTGAAAGTAAAAAAAATGTATTTTAATATTTTTTGGGAAGCACCGCTCACCCTTGCAGGAAAAGGCAATAAGCTGAGTATCAAAAACAGGCTATTGAAATAAAACATTGCTGCAATGTCAAATACAAGGCCGCCTTTACTAATAGTAAGCCATCGTTCGGCAGTAATGCCGGTAAATAAATTGCGGTTTAATAAAAAAAAAGCTATACGGCACATAAAGAAAATAAACAAAACAATAAACATCCTGTACAACAATACCCAATAATAAATACCCTTTTTTAAAATGAGGAAAAAATTCATTTCCGAATTTAAATTAGTAATGGGTAAAGATAACAGATTATGGTTACTCAGTGGTTTAAGCCACTGGCAAACCGGTGGCGCTTATTGCTAATAGGAATTTTAAGGTAAAGAAAGTGGGATCACATTTTTTTGCTGTATTGCTGATATAAAAAATCCCTCCGTTTTGGAGGGATGTATGGTACAAAATTCAATTATTGTTTCTTTGTGCGTATTTTATAATTATTTTCTTTACTGGCTTTTTGCATCCTGTTTTTATCTTCATTGCTCATGGTTTCCGCATCGGCCATTTGGGTAGAATAGCTTACGGTTACGGCTTCCAGCTTTTTTAATTCGGGTGATTGGGAAACATACTTTGCATTTGATTTAAGAAAGTTGTTGTTGTTATTGGTGATCATTCTGGCTTTATTGTAATTGCCTTCGTCTGTTGCGGCAAGTGCCTTTTCCATATTTTCATTTGCCTGGTTGAGAATGGCCTGCTGTATCACTTTTTCATTAAAAGTATTGGAGTAAATTTCATAAGAAGGCATTGGGTGAAGTATGTTCTCGTTTTCCAGCGTTACCATTTCTTTGTTTTCGGCTTTTGTAAACTGGAGCGTAGAAATAAATTTTAAATTAGCATAAGTATTGTCATCTATTTTGCAATAGAGCATAATGCCTTTGCTATCGTTGGCAAAAAGATCCCTGAGGAAAAATTGTAATTCATCTCCCTTTACCGTGTACTTAGAATTGTAAATTTTTTGTACAGTAACACCCTGGGGAATTTTTACTTTCAACACGGTATTTTGTGCAGCAACATTCATTAATCCGTTTAATTCTTTGCTAAAAATGCCGGCAAGCTTATCAGGTGATTCAATAAAGTAGTAATTGCCTGCGCCTGTTTCGGCCATATCGGTCATGAGGGTTTCGTTGTAGTTAAGGCCAATGCCAAAAGTAGATAGCGTGATGCCGTCTTTGTCTTTGTGTTGCTGCACTTTGAGTGCAATGGCTTTTTGGTCGGTAAGGCCCGCATTGGCAAGGCCATCGCTCAGTAAAAGTACCCTGTTGATATAGTTTTGTTTATAATTGGTTTTAACCTGTTCATATCCTTTTTCGGTACCGCCCCAAAGATTGGTGCTTCCCCCGGGAAAAATACTGTTGATTTTTTTCTTAAGCGAAGCCTTATCTATTGCTAATACCGGCGCCTGTAATAGTTCTACTGCATGGTCGTAAATTACTAGGCTTACATAATCATTACTTTGCAACTGGTCTATTACATAGGAAGCTGCGTTTTTTGCATATTTTATTTTATCGCCACTCATGGAGCCGCTCCTGTCTATAACTATTGAGAGGTTGAGTGGAACTTTTGTGGCATTATCGTTTATAAATTCACCTACATGGGTATCAATATATAAAAAAGCATGGCGGTTGATGGTATCGGTTCTGTAATAATCATTATCCAATGCCGAACTAAAACTAACGGGGTTGGATTTTTTAGTAACGGTTAACCCTTTATAGCCACTAACATTTGTGGGAATTATGGGTACAAGGGAATCATTTAACCAGCCTGTAATTACCGGCGCCTTAGTTTGCAGCGCAGTGGCAGAGGGCTTTTTTTCATTAATTGTTTTTAAGGCAGCAAATCCCATAATAGCTATGGCTGCGCCAATGATAATAGATTTATACATAACAGTCATTTTTGTACCATGATGCCAAAACAGCCCCGGTTACATAAATGCATGTTCTCAAAAAAATGTTAAAGCAAACGGGTGAAAATGAAAAAATCCCCCGAAAAATAACGGGGGACACAGTTGGTTTGGGTAAACAAACAGGTATTTGAACCTTTAAATCATTGGTAAACTATGTTCAAATAGTTTGCTGCCGGTTGGCCGCTAACGTAACTTTGACAAAATATTTGATCTTTTTGCTGCTTCATGGGTATTTTTTTGTTTGTATTAAAGCCTTGTTCGCCTGTTAAATAGTAAATTGCACGCAATTTTTAACTATGTGGAGCCTCTGTAAAAAAGATTTTAACCAGTTTTTCAGCAGCCTTACGGGCTATATTGCCATTATATTGTTTTTACTGATTTGTGGTATTTTTTTATTTGTACTTAAAGACAGTAATATTTTTGATTACGGCTATGCCACAGCCGATAAGCTTTTTGAACTGGCTCCATGGGTTTTGGTTTTTCTTGTGCCGGCCATTGGCATGAAACTTTTTTCAGAAGAATTTAAGACCGGAACCTTTGAAATTTTAAAAACAAAACCACTAAGTACCTGGCAAATTGTAATGGGAAAATATATCTCCATTTTACTAGTATTACTCATGGTAATTGTACCTACGTTAATTTATATCGTCAGCATAAAATCGCTGAGTACATCTGGCAATATTGACAGTGGTGGAATATTGGGAAGTTATACAGGCCTGTATTTGCTGGGCGCTGTTTTTGCCGCCATAAGCCTTTGTTGCAGCAGTTATTCCGGCAATGCCGTTGTGGCTTTTTTAATTAGCGTTTTTGCCTGCCTTATTTTATATTTTGGGTTCGGCGGCATTAGCAAATTACCAGTTTTTAGCGGCAATGCCGATTACTATATTGAAATGCTGGGTATAGATTTTCATTATAAAAGCATCAGCCGTGGCGTGTTGGATAGCAGGGATATTATTTATTTTGCCAGCATCATTTTTCTCTTTTTATTTATTACTGTAAAAAATATCCGGAATAAATAAAACTACCATTAAGCGCCCTTCATGATTAAAAAACTCATTAATAGTAAACTTTGGTTGCCGGTAGTTTTAATTTTACTGGCTGGCATCAATTGGGCTGCTTCGGTTTGGCATACCCGTATGGACCTTACCAACGAAAACCGCTTTACCCTTAGCAATGCAACGGTAAAACTTTTGCAAAAATTAAAAGATCCGGTTACCGTAGAGGTTTTTTTAAAAGGGAATTATCCCAGTGGGTTTAGGAAACTCAGCGCAGCTACCAATGATATTTTGATGGAATTTAAAGAAGTGGCCGGCAATAAAATACAATACACATTTATTTCTCCCAACGAAACCATGCCGGGTACCGATGTAAAATACGGCGATACACTTACGGGCATAGGCTTGTTCCCCATAAACCTTACATCGCAGGTAGAGCAGGGGCAGCAGCAACAGTTTGTGTATCCTTTTGCCATGGTTCATTTTAAAGACAAATCTTTGCCCATAACCCTTTACCAGGGAAAAACACCGTTAATATATTTTCAGGATCTGAGTAGCGCAGAGGCAATGCTGGAATATAATATCATAAATGCCATTTCTAAAGTTACGCAGGCCCATAAGCCAATGCTGGCTTATGCCATGGGAAATGGAGAACCCAACGATATGCGTATTTATGATTTAATGGAAAATTATTTAAAGGCCCACTATAATTTGCAGGCTTGTAACCTGGCAAGCGACCCCTTTATTCCCGAAGAATTTGCAGTGTTGCTTGTGGTAAAACCTACCCTGCCATTTACTGAAGAAGAAAAGCTAAAGCTGGACCAATATGTAATGAACGGGGGAAAAATTTTGTGGTTTATTGACAGGCTCGATGCAGAAATGGATAGCCTCCAAATAAAAAATGAAGTGGTTGCTTATGACAGGAACCTGCAGCTGAACGACCTGTTTTTTAAATATGGTGTTCGCCAAAATGCCGATTTGATTATGGACCTGCAATGCGATTATTTGCCTTTTGATGTAAACGGTAACGGCCAGTTTGAATATTTACCGTGGAATTATTTTCCGGTGTTTGAAGGCAATAACAACCATCCCATAAACAAAAACCTGGGATTTGTAACAGGCCGGTTTGTGAATTCAATAGATACGGTAGCTGCCGAAGGAATTACCAAAACAGTTTTACTGGCTTCGTCTGCCCATTCAAGAACTATTGCAACACCTGCATTAATCAGCGGTAAAGAAAATGTAAATGCACCCGAAGACGCAAAATTTAATAAAGCCCATATTCCTGTAGCCGTATTGCTCGAAGGCAAATTTACTTCATTATACCGCAACAGGGTATCGCAGGCAATGAGCGATAGCATGGCAAAATATAACCTGCAGTTTTTACCACAAAATGTTTCGGGCAACAAAATGATTGTAGTGGCCGATGGCGATATGGTATTGAATTCTGTATTTAAAAACAACCCATTGCCCATGGGCGCCAACCCGTTTACTTATGGTACCCAGCGGGACATACCGTTTGCCAATGGAAATTTTTTGGAAAATTGCCTGGAGTACCTGGTAAATGAAAATAATTTAATGGAAGCAAAATCCAAAGAGTATGTTGTACGGCTGCTGGATACTAAAAAAGTAAAACAGCAAAAATCTAAACTGCAGCTCATTAATATTGTAGTTCCCGTATTAATGGTTGTTTTGTTTGCCTTGCTCTTTGGATGGTTGCGAAAAAGAAGATATGCTCAATAAAAAATGTAATACCGAAGATTAAATTATGGACAAAATCCAACTTACCTATATCGTTTTTACCTGTGTAATTTTTTTGGCCTTATTATTTGACCTTGGCCTGCTGAGTAAAAAAAACAAAGAAATTTCCCTGGAGAAAGCATTGCTGCAAACTGCTTTTTGGGTATTGCTGTCTTTTGCATTTTGTGGATTTATTTGGTACGAAAATATTGGTGGCAACGGGCAGGAAGATGCTATACAATATATATCGGCCTATTTACTGGAGTGGTCTTTAAGTATTGATAACATTTTTGTTTTCGTTATCATCTTTACTTATTTTAAGGTAAAGCCCGAAAACTATTCCAGGATATTGTTGTTGGGTATATTAATGGCTATAGTTTTTCGAATTGTATTTATTGCCTTGGGTAGCGAGTTAGTGGCAAGATTTGGATGGATAATGTTTGTATTTGGTGTGTTTTTGGTATTTACGGGAGTTAAAATGTTTAGCAAGGCAGATGAAGAAGAGTTTAACCCTTCCGATAACTGGGCCTACCGGATAATAAAAAGATTTTTACGCACCACAGATGAAGAACCCAATGGCAGGCTTACCATTACCAGGCAGGGTAAAACTTATTTTACATCACTTTTTATTGTAGTAATTATGCTTGGGCTTATTGATATTGTATTTGCCATAGATTCCATTCCGGCTGTTTTTTCTATCATTCCCGATCCCAGCAAAAAAATGCTCATCTATTCTTCAAATATTTTTGCGGTACTGGGGCTCAGGAGTTTGTTTTTCCTGTTGCGTGGCGCAGCAGGTAAATTTGATTTTTTGCAGCAGGGTATTGGTGTAGTGCTGCTGTTTATAGGTGTAAAAATGCTATTGCCTTTGCTCAAATATGCCGGTATTGATGAAGAAAAACTGCACCTGCCGGTTTGGGTTTCACTTGTAGTGATTGTTTCCTGTATTTTAATTTCAATTTTATATTCTATTTACCATAAGCGCAGGGGTATTGAAGAAGATAATGCCAATAAAAATTTGTAAATTGTTCAGGTGGCATATCCATTACATAAAATTGCAAATATTATATATGCCGAAACCGCAGGGCAACTGCCTTCGGTAGAAATTTCACGGCTATTAACCGACAGCCGGAAATTGATATATCCCAACAAAACATTGTTTTTTGCTTTATCCGGCGCAGCCAATAACGGTATGTTTTTTATAGAAGAACTGTATCAAAACGGTGTGCGGGCATTTGTGGTAAACAAATCATTTGCTGCCGAAGCCAATTATACAGGCGCCTTTTTTTTAATAGTGGAAGATGTAATGGCTGCTTTGCAGCAATTGGCAAGCTATCACAGGTTGCAGTTTAATATTCCGGTAATTGGTATTACAGGCAGTAATGGAAAAACCATTGTAAAAGAATGGTTGAACCATGTATTATCTCCAGAATATGATATTGTACGCAGCCCCAAAAGTTACAACTCACAGGTAGGCGTGCCATTGAGTGTATGGCAAATAAACAGCCATAATACACTGGGTATTTTTGAGGCCGGAATTTCTTTGCCTGGCGAAATGGAAAAACTGGAAAAAATCATTCAGCCTACCCTTGGTATTTTTACTTTTATTGGCGAAGCTCATGCCGAAGGGTTTGAAAGCATGCAGCAAAAAGCAGAAGAAAAAATTAAGCTTTTTAAAAATTGCGGCCTGCTCATTTATTGCGAAGATGAAGAAGTTGTTTCCAGCGCTGTAAAAAAAATTATTTCGGGTGGTAATAAAGCTTTGCAAACCTTTACCTGGGGAAAAAGCAGCAGGGCTTCGGTTCGGGTTAAAAATATACAACACGACAATACGGTTGCAACCATAAGCATGGTTTATCTAAATCAGCCAATGGGTTTTACTATTCCGTTTACAGATGAAGCATCTATACATAATGCCATTACCTGCTTTTGCGTGTTACTGCATTTTAAAATAGCGCCGGGCTTTATTAAAGAAAGGATGAAAACCCTTCGTGCGGTAGAAATGCGGCTGGAACTAAAACAGGGGATCAATAATTGCGCTATCATAAACGATAGCTATAGTGCAGATATTAATTCCTTTGGTATTGCGCTTGATTTTTTGCAACAGCAGGAACAATATAACCGCAGAACGGTAATTTTAAGCGACCTGTTGCAATCGGGCAGGGAAGCTACTGCACTTTACCGGGAAATAGCCGGGTTGCTTTTATCTAAAAACCTTTTTCGCTTTATTGGTATTGGGCCTCAAATACAAAAAAATGCAAAAGCCTTTTCGGGTATAATCAACAAAAAATTTTATTCCTCTACCGATGAATTTATTGCAAGCCTTCCTGTATTGCAGTTGCACAATGAAACTATATTACTGAAAGGTGCAAGGGTTTTTCAGTTTGAAAAAATAAGCAGGGCGCTGGAGCAAAAGCAGCACGAAACCGTTTTGGAAATCAACCTCAATGCACTAAGGCATAATTATAATGTTTACAAACAACAGTTATTGCCCGGTGTAAGAATGATGGCTATGGTAAAGGCATTTGGCTATGGCGCCGGAAGCTATGAAGTAGCGGCATTGCTGCAACATGCTGGCACAAATTATTTAGGTGTTGCTTATGCCGATGAAGGTGTGGAATTAAGAAAAGAAGGAATTGTATTGCCTGTTATGATAATGAATACAGAAGAAGCCGGGTTTGACCATATTGTAAAATATAACCTGGAGCCTGAAATTTATTCCTTTAAAATATTTCAATCTTTTAAAAATTATTTGCAGCAGCAGCATATCGCATCTTACAAAGTGCATATAAAGCTGGATACCGGCATGAACCGCCTTGGGTTTAAAAAAGAAGATATAGAAAAATTAAAAGATGAAATATTTAATACGCCTCAGTTTCATATCCAATCGGTTTTTTCTCATTTAGTGGCAAGCGAAAACCTGCAAATGGAAGCATTTACTTTTAAGCAGTTTGATGCGTACAATGAAATGGTTGCGGAAATTTCACAGGCTTGTACTTATCCTTTTTTAAAACATTTAGGCAACAGTGCTGCTATTGTAAGGTATAAACCCATGCAATTAGATATGGTGAGGCTGGGTATTGGGTTATATGGTATTGAGGCCAATCCACTACTTCAAAAGCAATTGCTTAATGTTACCACATTAAAAACCAGCATTTCTCAAATACATCATGCAAAGGCCGGGGAAACTGTTGGGTATAACAGGGCAGGTGTTTTAAATAAAGATTCTGTAATTGCAACAGTGCGTATTGGGTATGCAGATGGTTATTTTAGGCAGCTGGGAAATGGAAACGGAAAAATGCTGGTGAATGGAAAACTGGCTCCGGTAATTGGCAATGTTTGTATGGATATGTTAATGCTGGATATTACCGGTATTAATGCCGAAGAAGAAGATACCGTAATTGTATTTGGCGAGGATTTGCCCGTGTCACAAATTGCTCAATGGGCGGGTACAATTCCTTATGAAATATTGTGTGGAGTTTCTCAGCGGGTACGCAGGGTTTATTATGAAGAATAATAAATTTTACTGCAATTTTTTTGATAGCTAATTAACAGCTTTTACAACGGCAATAAAATCCAATCCACTTATCTTTGCCACCTGTTATGAAAAAGATTAATGTAGTTCTGCTTATTGCGCTTATCCTCATTATAGACCAGACATTTAAAATCTATATTAAAACCAATTTTCCCCTCGATTCTACCCGTTATGTGGCCGGCAATTGGTTTCAACTGTATTTTGTAGAAAATCCCGGTATGGCCTATGGCTGGAAGTTTGGCGGAAACTGGGGAAAGATTGCCCTTACATTGTTTAGGATTATTGCCGTGGTTTTTGGTACCTGGTATTTGGGCAGCATCCTTAAAAAAAACTATAACAAAGGGTTTATCATTTGTGCAGCGCTTATTTATGCCGGAGCATTAGGCAACCTTATAGACTCCTGTTTTTATGGCCTTATTTTTGACAAAGGCATGTTGTACAATCCACAACTCAATCACTATATTGGTTATGAAGGAATTGCACAGTTTTCAGCACAGGGTTATGCTGGTTTTTTACATGGCAATGTAGTAGATATGTTATACTTCCCGGTTATTAACGGTCATTTTCCCGATTGGTTCCCGTTTTGGGGTGGAGAAGATTTTGTATTTTTCAGGCCAATATTTAATATTGCAGATGCATCAATAAGTACTGGGGTAATTACAATATTGCTATTTCAAAAGCGTTTCCTAAAGCAGCAAAACCATAAAGAAACAGGCTCAACCGTAGAAACAACTGCAGTAGTAAACGATGAAACACAAGTATTATAATCATAAAAACATATCTTAGCCATAAAATTTAATCAATGAAATTTTTTAAAGCAATATTTTTTTTAGCCCTAGTGGGTACCCTGTATACCAGCTGTCAAAAAGAAACCAGTTACGAAGGTGGCGCAACTTCCATATCAAGTGGCAGTTTAAAATCCGGAGGATCGGGTGATTGCCTGCCCAGCAATGTAAACGGGCTTTATAAAGTAGGCGTAACCTTAAACACTTCTAACTATATAGATGTAACCGTAAATGTAACTACTGCAGGTTCTTATGTTGTAAAATCTGATACGGTAAATGGGATTTATTTTAGGGGGTGTGGGTGTTTTTCAGGCAACGGGCAACCAGGTAATTCGATTAACAGGAGGCGGTAGGCCCACATTGGCCCAGTTGAATGAATTGACCATTAAATATAACGGCAGTATTTGTAAAATTGGTATTAATTCAATTGATGCAACCACTCCCGAAGCAGAATTTCAACTCAATGGCAGCCCTGCAAATTGTACAGGATATACCGTAAATGGCAATTATGTTGCAGGCACTACACTTACGGCAGCCAATACCTTATCATTTATGGTTAATGTAACGGCTCCAGGAACTTATAGCCTTTCAGTACCAAGCGTTAACGGGGTAATATTTACCGGTAGCGGATATTTTGCAGCAATAGGCCCTCAAACGGTTACCTTAAGTGGTTTTGGCACACCCGCCCAACCTGGAATAGTAACTGCAGATGTAGCCACACTAAGCCTTTCTACTAAATGTAGTTTTATATATACTATTATACCTTCGGGCGGTAATTTAAATGCAACATTTACCATGGCTGGTGCTGGAAGTGCCTGTGCCAATTTTTCAACTGCCGGAACTTTTACACCCGGTACGCCAATGAATGGTACCAATACAGCAACTGTAGATGCCATTGTAACCGGAACTGGAATATATACTGTTGCCAGCAATACGGTAAATGGGGTAACTTTTGTGGCATCGGGAAACTTTACACTAACCGGAACCAGGGCTGTTACTTTAACGGCTATTGGTA